>JAGCTA010000476.1 GCA_017963875.1 Victivallales bacterium
ACAAACGAGGGACGCATCGACGCCTACATCCGCACGGAGAGGAATGTCTATCTCTTCGAGTTCAAACTGGACAAGACGGCGGAGGCGGCAATCAGTCAGATCTCCGACCACCACTACTACGAGAGATTCCAGTCCTGTGGCCTGCCAATCACCATGGTCGGTGTCAACTTCGACTCAGAAAAGGGCCGCATCGACGACTGGAAGGCGACGCCGCTTCAGTAGGACACGGACATTGGCTGTGCTGCCTGATACAATCCAGCCCAATAGTTCCAAAATAGAAGAAGCAAAAACAATCAATGGTATCTCACAGATAGCCGATATTCCAAATAGTTATGTTGTCAACGCAAACACGTCTGTCGGACGGGGAAAACAAGATTCCCCTTTGGCTCTTTGGCTTTCTATATCGACAAATGCCCATCTCATTTCGGAAAATCGACGCTAAACAGGTCGCATTCCTTTAGCCTAAAGCGAAGGCGGAACTTCATGGACGGCAGTTCAGAGAACTTTCTGCCGTTCCACTCGGGTTCCCAATGGATGCAATCTCCCCAGAACGGTTTCATGTCCTTGAAGGTGTAATGTGGAACGGGCTTGCCGTTTTCATCGCAGACCTCCACTTGGAAAGAACCACCTGCGCTTGTGGAGAGATTGAACTTCAGGCCTCCGCTGCGTCGTGAGAGCACTTTTGTCAGAACCGTGCCCGTCAGCAGCCCCTTACCGCTTAACGAGACAAAGCCGTCCGTGCGGAACTTGAACATCAGTTTTTTTCTGCCATGATACATCAGCAGTTCATCATCACCATTCTGAACCATGCCCCAGGCGATGTAATTCATGCGATTCAGCCAGCGCTCCTCGTCCAGCCCTGGCTTGATCCATGCACCTGGATAGGGGCGGATGATGCCCTGACCATTGCGGGAGAAGAGCAGCGTCACGTCAGTGGCGCTGCCCCTGTCCCCAAAGTACCGTGTGGCCGCACCCACATAGATTTGAGGGGCAGGGGGATAGGGTTTTAGACCGCTGACATAAAGATGCTCGTCCTTCAGATTGGGCGAAAGCAACTCCTGTTTGCTCCAGTGGAGAAAATCCTTGCTGGTGACTTTGGCGAAAGTGCGCATGCCTTGGACGCCATCGGCGGTCAGCCAGACGCGGTAGTACATGACATAGCACTTTTCATATTCCGAATAGAACGCTACGTTTTGCGAATCAAACATGAGATTACCCGCAATCTCTGGCGTATAGGGGATGATCGGCCCATTACCATACTGCTTCCAGTTGATTCCGTCAGCCGAATAATAGCCGAAGAGCCCATTGGTCTCGCGCACGCCCGCAACCGCCTTGTAGCGTTCCTCAGGCCTGCACGAGGGATTCTCGTCATAGAATGGCACAAAATTGTGTGTCACCGCATCCTTGCCATAAATGATGGTATTGGCTGGAACAGGCTTTCCTGGGAAGCGGTTCATCTTGGGCATGTTCCAATGGATGCCGTCGGCGCTTTCTGCCACGCCGACATATTCCCCTGGGTGATTGTCGTACATCTCTCCCTTGTAAACACTGTCCACGGCCCTATAGTACATCCAATATTTCTCAGGTGTCTTCATCACGGTGACATAATCACCGTTTGGCTTATCGGGAGAACTGGGCAGTTCCACGGGGAAATGCGGAGACAGGACCGCGTTGTGCATTTTGTCGATAAGGAAATCGTCGATGAACAGTTCGCGCTTTCCTGTGACATCGTAAATGCCTTTCATGATTATCAATACCTCTGTTGTGATTTGCGTTCACAGCCGTCCAATAACTGAACGACAGACTTGAGATACAGCGGTTTCATGGCATCTTAATGGAAGTCCAGTAACCATCATCATTACTTTGGCTCAAAACAGCGTTACTGCGTTTTCACACCCTGATGAATCCGCCGCTGAAGGGCAGTGGCTCCTGCATCATGGCATCAGCCTCTTTTTTAACAGGATTGAAATCAGCAAGCAACTTCCGCCAGCGTTCAAGCCCGTTCACGAAGGCCTCCAACACTGCAATGAAGGCATCTGTGTCCATATACTCCAGAGGAAAGGCGCGAACAAGAACATAATCCTTTGTCTTGGGGTTCTGGGCAAGTGTCGCGCCCCCTGTTCCTTGAAAGAGGAAATTTGCCTGAAGCAAAAAAGCATTGTATTTTGGGATATCATCTGTTGGCCCCTGTCCGACAACACCGTAGAACAGCACCGAGTGGTCCACTTCATTGTGAACAATCTCAACAGTCATGCCATCGAAATTTAGAGCAGTTATCCCATCTTTGACGGTGAGTCCCCCTACGCCAAACTTGGCGGCGAACCCTTCTATCAGTTCATTGTAATCCATCGTTGTGTTTTCCTATTTTGATGTGGCTTATTTGAGATAAAGGGAGAAACTGGTTTTGCACTCGACTTCCCCTGGCTGAAATCTAAATTCGGGAGACAAAGAATTGATCGCTTGCCCAAGCCTGTCAGTTCCCTGCTTCTGTTTAAATGCATTCATTGCGCTTACTTCATCATATTTAGTGAAGTCAACTTTCGTCAAGCGGTCAAATCCTGCCTTTGTGATTCTAATCTGCACTGTGGTAGATGCCTTGCTTCCAGACATTTGATTGAACTGAGTATAATTTTCCCCGTCATCATTCAGAATGAAAATACTCTTTCCTCCCATGTCCAGCGTGGTGTCGAGATTCATAAATAGCGCACCATCAGATTCCATTTTGAGCGTGAAGGTATATTTGTTCTTCGCTTGATTGCTTAAGATGTTGAAGACAGTCTTGTTAAGATTTGGATCCAGCCCAAGAGCAATGCCATCCGTGGCCGCCTTTATGGTCTGCTGGGAAAGAAGGGACATCACGATATGCGCCTTGTGTTTCAACATGCCGTCTAGATTAGCATAGGTGGTGTTTGGGTTTTTCGTTACAAGTTGTGCAATTTGATCGCGAGCCTCATTGAAATCATTGGACATTTTTCTGCCGTCAGGAAGATTGACATCAAACTCGCGGATAATGTCTTTGGCAAACTGTGTTTCATCATCCTTGCCCTCTGCAAATAGTTTGCAATCGTCAAGCATGTTCCAGTTGAGCATTGCCTGGCTGGTTCCATTCGTATACGTTGAAATGGTTTGCAAGGGATCATACGAGTCGGAGCCAATTCGACGATTAATGACTTTTTTCAACGTCGAACTTCCTTCACCATCGCCCTGTACCGTTTGGGAAATGAAAATATCAATGTCCTTCGCAAGTTGTGACGAAGCCTCGTTTTTTATATCATTCAAGATAAAATCCGCATTGAAGGAAGAGCGATTGAAATCGCCGTTGAAAGGTTCTGTTTCATGAAAATCATCAACCGGTTTTCCAAGGCTGTTATGTATGCTTTGTTTTATCCTGTTGATATACATCAGATGAGCGTTTGCAGTCATCGAAGTCCTTACAGAAAGTCCTTTGGGCGTGCCTGGTTTGCTTATATTCCCTGTGAGTATATTTACATATACATTCATCACCTTTTGGGCCGAATCGGAACTAAATGCGTTATAGATTTTTTCAAGGTTGCTCTTGCTTATGCGCGAACAGAGTACGTCGGCCACAAACTCGCGGCATGGGCGCATGTCATCCGAACCTTCAAGCACCTTGACGATGCTCCTGTTCATCACGTCGTTGACATTATTGTAGAATTGAGCGGCTCCCTTGTGAAAACTTGTCCCCGAAGACGAAGCCGACAACTTGGAGAAATCATCGATGGGAAGTTTGGACGCAACCTTGACCACTTCCGTGATGACACCTGTAGGAAAACTCTTTCCGTTAAGTTCTGTAATGCATTTCCTTCCAGCATTCAAAATAACAGGATTCTTCTGCGAAACTTCCTTAAGTTCTGCGAAATTGGCCTTGATATCGTCAATTTTCCGCAGAATTGCATCTGTGGAACGCAGCAAGCCATCACCTCTGACTAGAAGGACATCCATGTTTTTGATGACTATTGGAAGGACATCTGGATCTTCAATGCAACTTGTGATGACATTGTTGATGCGTTCATCAATTTGCGCGCGTCCTTCGTCGCCAGCCACAGTATATGCATGGTTCGCATGTGTCTTTGCTTCAGTGCATGCAGTCTGGACTTTGGTGGCGACAATGTCAATGGCTTCCTTCACCGCCATGATACGGCGTGCGGTAAGTGGTTTGCCCAAGCCGAAGTCCTGCAATTTCATCGCCGTTTTAACTGATTCAGGGATTTTGCTCTCGCCTCCGAACACCTCGATGACAGCATTTTTGAAGAGTTCGCGTGTCAGGTTGTTGACATTCTGCCTGTTCCGAGTGCGGAAAAGCGCGGAAAAACCACCAACGCCGTCCGACGTGGCGTCGCTGATTTCGCGTGCCCCGATGGGGGTATCGCCATCATTCAACTGTGCTATGGATTTTTCCTTGCCAGATTGTATCCTTTCAGAAGCAAAATCCACAAAATCCTGGAATATCTGGTTGTATTCATTTACGTTCAAAGACATAATTATCCCAGCGTGTTAGTTTGTTGATTCACGACTTACAAAAACAGAATTGATTCACAACACGCCTAATATACACCTGAATCCGTGAAATGCCATCTGACGGTCGACTCTGTTTGAAGGCGTTTTCGTAGTTTTCGTAGTTTTTCCATATCACGTTTTGTATCACTCCGAGATTTCCTGCATGATATTGTCACACAATGTATCGATGGTAACACGCCAGTGTGTATTCTTCCACTTCCAGTCAACAACACGGATGCGTTCCTCCTGTGAACGCGGCTCATTGTGATGGTTGAGCACCGTGATATTTGGCGGCGAGTCTATTCTGCCTTCAAGAGAGACAGCCCATAGATGAAGTATCATGCGCTGATTATGCAACATAGGGGAATCGCCAGTCAAAGAATGGTTCCAGTCCAAACCATTTGCGCTTGTATGAACGAGTGACGGCTCTTCGCACTCCGACAAGGGAATGAAATTCACACTTACAACGCGTTCAGGATAATTCAGAAGAATCTGAGGCCATCCTGCCATGTTGAGTTCCTCCACATCAGCAGTCATGGACAGAAGCCTGAAACGGTCTGTGAGCGACTCCCAACTTTTGGGTATCTCGCGCATTACCCTTAGAATCAGGGCATCAGGACCGCGTTGCAGCGCAAACGTCTGGCCTAAAACAGGGGGATTCATCTCATCCGATAGTGCTTTCGGTATATGTGCGTTAGGCCCCCCATTGGCTGGATGAGCGTGCAGTTAGCCTCCTTCCATCGTTTCCCATTGCAGGAACCCCCAATCGGTCTTGCCGCGGCTAATGACCACTGGAAAGCACTGCCATGAAAGCCCCCAATTTGAATATTCCGCAGTAGGCATAAGTGGAAAACGCGACATGACTCCAAGCCTGATGTCTTTTTCCACACGAGCGGTTGCAATACTGCCTCCAAAACAGGGAATTCTAATGTCACGTTGAGTTTTTTTGCGTGGGGGCATCACATCATGCCAGCCCCATTCATAAAGCAAAGGCCCTAAATCAGGCATGTTGTAGAAAGTGGTTTCCTTTGGCTTGTCAGCAGTTACGCAATCACGAAAATACTCATGCTCTTCAGGTGCTTGAAAAGCATAGGATCTCAAGGCAGGAACGCGTGGACCGCCTGCAAATACATCCTCGATCTCCAGTAGTTCGCTTGCAAGTTGCTGATATGACCGCCGCAAATCCTCTGGAAGTTGTTTGGACAGAAGCAAAAGCAACGAGAGTTCACTAAGGCACACGCTGCAGTAGCCATCGCTTAGATGTTCGCCCCAGCCCCAATGATGTTTCTGATAGTAACTGACTGCCTCCCGCATTTGGTTGAGTACAAAATCATCTTCAGGACTGATGCCAATAATTTCCAACAGCAGCCATTTACATACGAGATCGCCGAGATATTTGTTGGGATAGAAGAATTCTGCATACTGAAGGGCGTTCCTAAACCAGACATTAAGGCCTGTAAGAATGTCATTCAGCACTTTTCGGCAACTTGGATTTAAGTGTTCATAAAACCTGATTCGCAAGATAATCAAACTAAGTCCTGTGAAGAAGCCTGCGTTGCCATCGCAGATACTGTCTTCTTCAAGATACCATTTCATGCAGCCATAGAAATCATCGCGTTTCTTCCATTGCATGCCATACAAAGAACGCAAAACTCTTTCCGAATCAATTTCCTTCAATTCATTCCGCCTTGCCGCCTCCAGCAAACGGCTTGCAGCATCAGGACCTGGATGCAGTATTTTCAGATTTTTAGTCTGTACTGTATGGCCAGGTCCTGTCTTAAACCATAATCCCGCAACTTCATCCCAATCTTCATTCCAGTTCATCGCCCATTTTCCTTTTTGCTGCCTTGTTCCGCCTTGTTTCCACCTCTGAAAAAAAGCCTATAAATTTATTACATTGCCACTCCTCCCCCCGCTTGTCAAGCGGATTTCTCCCTTTCTTCCATGTTTCTCTACATATGCCAATTGAAAAGTAAACGCACAGAAGGGCAAGATTTCCCTGTACGTTTTTTTCAATTGACTTTGCAGTGAAAGACTGCCGAAAACCATCGGTCCAAATTGATTAAAAGCATATCTGCCATATATTAAACAAGGAAATATAGCATGCGAATATCCATCTGAAATTGACTCATGAAATAAAAAGGAACACGATATGATCTATTCACACAGAATATTCTATGAATTCCTGCGGGATGATGTTATGTTTGACCGAATGCTGGAATATATATGCGGCAATAAGGCGGCAATTGATGAGATTGTGTTAATGTTTGAAGGGGGAATCTGTGCGTATCAATTGCCCCAAAAATTGAAAGAACAGACTGAAGTATGTAAAAAGAGAATATTGCAATTTCGAGATGCTGGAGTTCAGAGCGTAGGAATTAATATGCTTGCAACGCTTGGACATAAAAATCAAGCGTGGAGTTGGAATCCTGTACCACCCTTTCAGACAGCGGTTTCACCATTTGGGAAACTGTGTTTTGGACAATTATGCCCAAGGAATAAAGATGCTCAGGAATATATTCGAACGAAATATCGTGCGGCAATTGCTGCAGAACCAGATTTTTTGTGGGTGGACGATGATTTAAGAGTGGTTTATCATGAAGATGTCAATATGCCATGCTTTTGTGATCAGTGCGTACAAAAATTCAATCATATTGCAGGCACAAGATTCAGGCGGGAATCTTTGGTCGAGGCATTAAAAAACTCTGCGAATACGAAACTGAGAAAAGAGTGGATCCGTTATAATCTTGATTCATACAAGGATATCTGTGCAATAATTAGGGAGGAAGTGGAAAAATCGGAGAAGAAAATCAAACTTGGACTGATGACAGTACACCTTGAACAAAACACCAAGTTCTTTAGCGATCTCATCACTTTGCTTGACTCGCTTGGTGCCGAAATGGCACGACCTGGCGGAGGATTTTATTGGGATTACTCTCTTAACGGTATGCTGGACAAAATCTGTGGGGTTGCCTATCAAAACGCAATTATAGGACAGAGACCAGATATTTATCGCACCTATGAACTTGAAGATTTTCCATCAACTGTTCCACGTAAATCTGTTCGTACGCATATTACTGAAAGCACGCTTGCCATTATGGCTGGCTGTGACGGAATTATGACAAACAGCATGCCGCCCTGCGATGGAACAGCCCGCATTTACCAGGCATTTGAAAAACAGCGTCATTGTCATGAAATTATTGCTGAAAGAATGCGTCAAACCCGATTGGTTGGAGTTCGCCCTGCTTTTTCAACTGAAATAGATTTGTATATAAAAACAACCGATTTTTTCTATAATCAGGAGAATAATGGGGAAGCAGCGGAAAGAATAACAAGGTTAGAAAATGCTTTCGCTTTTTCGGGAATTGCCCCATATACCGATCCCATGAACGAAGAATCTTGGATAACAATCCTTTCAGGAGAAATAGCGAGGGCAATTACGGATAAAGAGATTTCCCGAATATTGTAGCGAAGTTGTATCATGGATGGAGAAGCGGCCTCGATTTTATGTGAAAGGGGGTATAGCAATTTAATCGGATGCAGACCAGGAGACTGTTTTGATAACGGCGTAATGGAAATTTATGTACCACACAAGCTGAACGGTAAGGCTGCCCGTGAACACCGCAATACCCGTCTTGAATATGAAAACTCTTCTACTGCATATACTCTTATCCCACTGACTGGGGCGGAACCATTGACTATGTTAAACAGCATACCGACACATGAAGAATTGGGGGCGGCTTCAATTGCCTTTGAAAACGAACTGGGGGGAAGATGTGTGGTAATGGGTTATGACCCCTGGAGGTTTCCTAATATGTGGCATCGGGAACACCAACTTCATAACATTTTTGAATGGTTGTGGAACGGCCATGCTCCATACACAGGGATTAAGCAACCTGGCATCTTCCAGTTATACAGAGAAACACCTGATCGAAAGAACTTTATGCTTATGCTTACGAATATCTGGGAGGATGAGAGCGGCAGCATTCAGATAAGTTTTTCCAATGTGTTTTCAGACCACATTCGCGTATACAGAGGAAAAGGCACATTTGAAGATCTGTCTCGACAAGATACTTGGATTGAAAATGGTCGGAGATTTGTCCGTATTTCTTCTCTGGAGAGCCACACTTTTGCTGTAATAATCAACGATTAGTCCGAACTTTTACTATTCAATTCGTTTTTATCGGGCAGTAGTGCAGAGATCGTTTTTGTCGGACAGTAGTGCAGAGACTTTTTTTAAGTGAATTATATACTTGACTTTCTTGGCAATAATTGTCTAGCAAACCGACTCAAGAACAACTGGGAAACTAAAGTATATAATTCCCTAATTGACAAAGGGTCACGAAAAGGATACATTAATATTATTATGATAGTTATTAGAAAGCGTGGAAGAGAAAGGCATTAACCCAGTTACAGTAAAATTAGAAGTAGTCTGTATGGCGAGTGGACAGAGTGCAAAAACGACGAATATCGTTGTAGTCGGGAGTATTGTTGTTATCGTAATCTTGGTATTCAGCACGATTTGGGCAGGACGGAGCGCACGAAAGGACACGGCAAAGGCGGTGAGTATGGTAAGCCTTCTGTATCTGGATGAACTGGCGGAACGAAGAGAAAAAACGGAGACAGAACATCGTATCAAACACCAGGAGATGGAGTAGCGTCTTGCATTGCAGCAGCAGCTCCTGGAGCAGCAGGCACAGCAGGACATGATGATTAACGCGAAGGCCTTCAAGGCAGCAGAAGACTCTGAATGGAATCGCCAGGCTTTATGATTGACGAAGACATAAAAGAGAAACGTATGGAGGCGCTTGCCGGACTTGAGGAAGCGCTTGAGGAAATCCAAAATGGCGAAGGTCTTTCGACATTCGTGGATGGGCACGGCCTGCAAAGCCGCCGCTTCCGCTTTGAATGGCTCGAACCTTCGCTACAAATCTCATATGATCTGCCTACGGGCCGCGTTCTTTCTCCTGAAGAAGACCAGAAGGCGGACGATGAGGAGGTTGAGGCCGCGATACGACTGGCGCTCGTTCTTTTCCAGGCTGTCCAGGACGGGAAGACAGAGGTGTTTGAGGATGGAATGCTGAGCGTGTCGTGCGATGACAATGGGGCGCACTACGCGCTCTATGCTCCCGATGGGAGTGTGAAAGACGAGGGGGACGGATGGGGCGGACTTGTATCCCGCCTTGAAGGAATTTATAGAGATTCGGAGGAGGAGTTGATAATTTTCATGCCATAACATCTATTCGGGAAATCTCTGAAAAACAAAAGAAACGATAAAGCAGAAGGAAAATATAGATTATGGGCGGATTTAATGGAGTTGGACTTGGCGGATACCAGCCGCAGATCATATACCCGTCTGGCGTAGGAAATGTCGGAAACATTGGCGGTGTAAGTCCTCAAGTCGAGCCGCAACTCGGCGAGATGTCGCAGACGTCTGAAGTTCCAGAACAGTCGCATGCGTCTGATGTCGCGGGACAGTTGGACATCCTTCTCCTTAAGGCGGTGAAAGGCGTCTCGGGCGAAATTAGCGCCGAAGAAGTGGCGAAGGCTGCAAAGAGCGCGAAATTGCCGAAGGAGATGACGAACAACCTCAAATCGCTTGCCGAAGCGGCCCAGAATAGCCTGGCGGCGCTCGACAGGTTCACTGGGAAGGATTTGGCGGCGGTCATGGAGAAAAAGGCGGACGGCACTGTAGATTGGAAAAAGGACAGCATGGCCGCCAAGGCGTTTGAAGCGGCGCAGAATGCGCAGGAGGAACTCTCGTCGGCGTTTAATTTGCGGGCGTGCGCAATCGCTTCGTCAAGACGCTGTACCGCCGCCTTGAACTGCGCAGTGTTCTGGCCAAGACGTTCCGCCAGCGAGGAGAGATAACTCTTGCGCGCTTTGCCGCCATCAGGCGCGCCCTTGGCAAGCAATGTCAACTTGTCGTAGAGTTCCTTGTCGATTTCCTCAGGAGGAG
>JAGCTA010000477.1 GCA_017963875.1 Victivallales bacterium
GGCCATTAGTTGTGCCTGCATGTACAAATCTTCAGGCGTGACATTGCCGATGGCGCACAGTTGATACTGTACACCGCCAACGGCTCCCAAACCGTTGATGGCTGGAGGCGTGAAGCAAGTGATGTTGGCCGCAGGAATGGACATGCCGACCACCTGGAGTTTCGCAAGTATCTGCTCAACAAAGAGATCCTTGTCCTTGCGCTTGTCCCAGTGGTCCAATGCAAGGAAACCGAGGCCTGTATTTTCTGCCATACCCGACAGGAAGGAGAACCCAGAGACAGTGAAGGCGGATTTGATTCCCTTGATGTTCTTCACCTTTTCCTTGAACTCGCGGAGCACTTTGCCTGTACGCGCCTGTGACGCGCCCATCGGCAATTCAAAGTTCACAATGATGACGCCCTTGTCCTCTGATGGGAGGAATGACGACGGCGTGATATTAGCGAGATAGTACATCAGTCCGCAAAGGGCACCAAACAGGACGGCGGTCAGCAATGCACGCCGCACTAGCAGTTTCACAAACATCAGATAAATGCTCCGTGAACCGTCCATGAGAACATTGAATGGCTTGAAAATCGCGGACGGCGCTGTGGGGCGGCGCAGGAAAAGAGCGCACATCGCGGGAGACAACGTCATGGCGACAAGCGTCGAGAGACAGAGCGAGATACACATGGTGATGGCGAACTGCCTGTAGAGACGGCCGACCATGCCGCCGTAGAATGCCAGAGGTGCATAGCAGGCGACCGTCACCAGCGTCGTGGCAATGATGGCACCTGTGATTTCGGACATGCAGTTGATGGCGGCTTCCTTTGGCGTCATCTTCGGATTCCGCTCAAGGTTTGCCTGGCAGTTTTCGACGACGACGATGGCGTCATCGCACAATGAGCCAATGACAAGAATCAGTCCGAACATCGACAGGGTGTTGATGCTGGTGCCGAGGGCAAGCATGAAGGAGAATGTGGCAATCAAAGCGACAGGGATGGCGATGGATGGTACCAGTGTCGCTCGCCAGTCCTGAAGGAACAGATAGGTGATGAAAACGACCAGTGCCAAGGCGACGATGAGGGTGAATCTGATTTCCTTCAATGTCACGTCGATGAACTCTGTCGGGTCGTAGGCGGCCGTGTAACTGACGCCTTTCGGGAAGCGTGATTTCCATGAATCCAATTCTTGCCTGACTCGTTCCATTGTCGCCAGGGCGTTGGCGTCGGGCGTGCGGTAGATGGCCATGCCGATGCACTCGTCGTCGTTGTAGAACACTTCGCCCGTGTAGTTGTTTGCGCCGATTTCGACGCGTGCGATATCCTTCATGCGGACGACAGAATTATCTTCATCTTGGCGGACGATGATGTTGCCGAATTCCTCCGCTGTTGTAAGACGGCCCTTGACATTCAACTTGTAGTTGACATAGAGGTTCGCGTTTTCAGAACCGATGGTTCCTGCAGCGGCATTGACGTTCTGCGATTCAATCGCCACCATGACTTCGCTTGTGCTGATGCCCAGGCCAGCCATGCGGATGGGGTCAAGCCAAATGCGCAGAGCATATTCATGCGGAGACATGATGGACGCATTGGCGACGCCGTCCAGACGCGTGATGGCATCCTTGACGTTTGCATCGATGTAAGCGTTCAATTCCATGATATCCATCGTGGAATTGTCGGTCATGAACGCCATGGCACAGAGGATGTCATTGCCTCGTTTTTCTGTTGTGACACCGACTTTCTTGACTTCAGCAGGAAGTTTCGCTTCGGCGCGCTTGACGGCGTTTTGCAGGTTGACTAAAGCAATATCCGTGTCAGTTCCTGATTTGAATGTCACCTGGCACTGGTAGTTCGATGAGTTGTCGCATGTCGATGAATAGTACAGCAAATCATCGACACCGTTGATTTCGTCCTCAATCGGGATGGCGACTGTCTGCGAGATGACCTCTGCGGATGCACCTGCATAACTAGTGGAGACAAACAGCGTTGGCGGCGCAATTTCTGGATATTCCTCGACTGGCAGCATGCGGAGACTGACGAGTCCGCACAGCACCAGGACGATGCTGACGACAACCGCGAAACGCGGCCGTTCGATGAAAAATCTTGAAAACATGGCTTATTTCCCCCTGTTGACCGTATCCTGTTCTGTGGTTTGTACGGTATCTCCAGGCATGGTCTTGTGCATGCCGTCCTTGACGACGATGTCGCCTTCCTTGAGCCCGCTGGTGATGAACTGGAATTCGGGCGTCGCGAGGCCGAGCGTCACATCCTGGCGCGTGACTTTGCCTGCATTGTCAATCACATAGACGTATGCGCTCTTTGCATCATGCATGATACATGATGGATAGACAGCGAGGCTCTTGCGCGGGGAGCGGAAACGCAGGTACATACTGACGGTGCTTCCATGAATCAGAACGCCATTGTCATTTGGGAACAGTGCATAGATGTGGACAGCATCAGTATTTCGGTTTGTCTCATTGTCGATGAATTCCAGTTTGCCATTATGTTCATAGTCTTTTCCATTAGCGAGTTTCATTTTGATGAGTGGTTCGCCAGCGACCTTTCCGTTGTCGTCGAGGAAGGTCAGGTATTCATTCATGGAGATGGCGAAACGGGCGCGGATTGGCGTTGTCTGGAGCAGGGTGACCAAGGTGCCCGTGGAAGGTGTGATGTAGTTGCCGACGGTTTTGTTTGTAACGCCAGCCAGCGCATCCATTGGAGCGACAATCGTCGTGTTCTTATAGTCGTCCTTTGCCTTGATGAGGTTTGCTTCCGCCTCCATGAGCGCGGCCTTGGCGGCTTCCAGATTTGCGTTGGATGTATCCAAATCTCGTTTGGAGACGTCCATTGCGTCCTCGGAGATGACGGCTTTTTCAAACAGTTTCAGATTGCGCTCATAACTGTTCTTGGCATATGTGACGCTGGCCTGACATTGTGAGACTGTTGCTTTTCCTGACGCCACGCGCGCTTCACATGCTTTCATTGTCGCAAAATACTGAACGGGATCGAGTTTGTAGAGCATCTGGCCTTTTTTGACCATTTCGCCGTCCTTGAAACCGACTTCAATGATTTCGCCAGACACGCGGGTGACGACGAGCACTGATGCGGGGGATACGATTCGCCCCGTGTATCGGCGGATGTCCTCTTCCTGCTGATACGTAACTTTTTCAACGGCGACCAATGGCTGCGGGCGCTGCATTGGCTGGGCAAGACATGCCACCGCTGCCAAAAGTGATAATCCAAACAGGCGTTTCATCAGTGTTGTGCTCCTTCTGATTTTTGGTTGTTATTTTAATTGTAGTTGTGATTGTAGAAATAGAGTTTCCCTATACATATAGAGAGTTTTTCTAGAATTTTCTAGGAATTTCTTGATTATTCTAGTTCCTTTAGATTTAGAGAGTTGCTCAATCATATTGTCCATGACTGAGTCGGGGTGCCATGCAAAGTCTTTGGGTGCACGGCCTATCTCATATTTCAGACCGTCGTAGAGTGGCATGAGGTCAGATTGTTTCAGGCCTGTGGCGGCAAGAATCTTGGAGTTGTCGATGATACGGTCGAAGAGCCTGTCATAGTCAAGTTGCCAGCGATATACGAGGAGGTATTTGGAGGGTGCAATGCATTGGAGATAGATTTCCTTGTCAACCCATTCCACATGAAGATTGCAGATGTCGCGGTAATACTCGGCGATTTCGCCCCATGTGTGATGTTCGCTGGTCGAGACGGTGAAAGTCTCTGCCAGAGCCTTTTCGTTGAAAAGAAGCCGTGAGAGCATTTTTGCGGCATCGCCGCCCCAGGTCATTGTTCCCTGGACGAATCGGGCTTGTTCTGGGAGGAGTACTTTTCGGCCTGTGAAAGCACGGCCAACGGTTTCGCGTGCTTCGAGTGTCACGAGTTGATAGCGCATGAGAGAATAGGTGATTGATGGGCGGACAATGGTGTAGTTTCTCTTATTTGTCCAGTGGAGGAGGTCTTCGCCCTTTGCCTTGTAGATGCAGTAGTCGTCGGA
>JAGCTA010000478.1 GCA_017963875.1 Victivallales bacterium
CAATGCCCAGAATGCAAAACCGTCTTCCCCGACAACGATTTCGAGGCCTACTGGAAATCAGGCTTCAAGGACAAGAGCCTGCTGACGGGCAAGTTTGTTGACGATGGACGCGGCTGGCGACCGAAACCCGATGAGCCCAAATACTGGTTCGTCGCCTACTATGCGCATTGGACGCACTACAACAACCGCACGCCTGACCAGATGGCGGATGCCTACGAACGCACAGGTGACGCTGCTTTTGCACGCAGGGGGCTGGCCGTACTGGCCAAGTATGCCGAGCGCTACCCTGACTACGAATACTGCAAGCAGTCCCGTTACGCTGAGGAAATCAATAAAAACCACAATGGTCGTGTCCTCAACAGAATCTGGGAGACGGGCCTTTCCAAGCGATTCGCGGAGGCCTATTTCAAGCTTATGCATTTTCTGGACACCTCTGACGCGGAACTGGAACAGGCCCTTGGAAAGCCAACGGCGGAAATCAAGCGGCTCATTGAGGATAATATGCTGCGCGTGATGGCCAATGACATCATGACTTCAAATGGGAAAAACAGCGGCAATTTCGGCATGCATCAGTGTGCTCTGCTTGCCATAGCCAAGGTCCTGGACGATGACGACATGCGAAAATGGGTGACGGATTTCAGGCCTAATGCCGCTGTTCATAGCGTTCCGTTGGACTATGCAATCACCTCCAATTTCTTCGGCGATGGAGCCCCCCCTGAATCCCCTGGCTACAACTGTGGCTGGATTACCAACATCGGACGGATTTTCATGTCCCTGAAAGAGAACGGCATCGATGAGATGGCTCTTTACCCCACCTCGAAGCGCATCTTCACCTACTCCGCAAAGATGATACTTTGCGGGAATTTCGCGGCTGTGTCTGGGGACACTGGCAACATGACAGGTAGGGGCATCTTCTGCGCCGATAGCAATATTATGGAGTTTGCCTTTGAGAATGACCCCAATCCTCTTAGCGCAACCTTGCTCATGAAAAGGAGAAAGAAAAATGCTGACATCTTGAAGATGGCCATCCCCGATTATGGTTATGACAGCAACCTCCTGAGCGCATACGGACTGGCCACCCTTCAGAACAGGAACATCGAGCACCCAACGGCAGTTGCCCTTATATTTCCCGCCTATATTGGGCATCGCCATTCAGATTGCCTTGATTTGGAGTTCTTTGCAGAAAACGTCTCGCTGGCACCAGATTTCGGCTACCCCGACTCAGCCTCCGAGGATGACCCCACACGCGGACCATATATAGCCAACACGCTTGCCCACAACACTGTCGTGGTGAATGCCCACAGGCAGGGTAGCCATCCAGGCAAGCTCCTGGAGTACGAGCGGGGTGGCATCATCCAGCGTATGGTTGTGGATTGCCCTGGGGTCTATCCCGAGACGCAGAAATACAAGCGGAGCGTGATGGTCTGCGAATCCGCCCCTGGAAAAACGATTGTCTTCGACGTCTTCCGCGTCTCTGGCGGCCATCAGCATGACTGGTTCCTCCACAGCTGCGGGGAAGACTACCAATGGGAGCAGAAGGTCGAAAAGCAGGCCACTGGCACGCTGGCAGGACCCGATGTGCCATACGGCACATTCTACGACAGCCCTGATCACGAGGCCATGAAAAACAGCACCAAACGCCACTATTCCAGCTACAAGGGTAGTGGCTACCAGTTCCTGACGAATGTCGCCAAAGGGAGTGCCCTGCCTGGGGCTCCCATCATCCTGCCAGCCGTGAAGCATCCACGTTTTGATTCCAAGCCAGGAACCGCCCTGAAAATCTATCCGCTGGACAAGGAGGACACGCTCTATTTCAGTCAGGGACTGCCGCCCAAAACGCAACGGGTTCCCCAAAAGCACCTGGTTTTTGTGACGCGTCGCAGAACCTCGGAGGACGAGAACCTCCAGAGCATGTTCTCCACTGTCTGGGAATCCACCTCCGATGAGATTGCCCACTATGACATTGAGAGGGTGGAGCCGATTTCCACGCAGGCCAATGTTGCCGCCGCCAAGATAACCTTCAAGGACGGACGCCTGCTCTACTTCTTCGATGCGGAGGAGAACATTACTTTCTCCTACGACGGAATCGAGTTCGGCGGAAAGGCGGGAGCCCTGCTGGTTTCAGACAGAGTTTTTGCCTATATCGTGGGTTCGGGCAGTATCGTGTATCGGGGAAGGAGACTGGAGCAGCCCGATAAGGGATTTTCCGCCAAGGTGGCCGAGGTTGACCTCTTCAAAGAGACCATCACGTTGGACAGGGAGGCACCCTCCGAATTGGCGGGACGCATGTTCCGTGTCGGAAACTATGCCTACATCGCCGACAAAATCGAGGGCAGGGTGGTTAAATTGAGGGATCAGAGCACCATTCGCGGACGCTTCCGACTATTTGCCTATTCTAAAGGCAAGGACAATGAAGGGGCCTCCCAGCCAAATATCGTGCTGGCGAAGTCTGGAATGTCGATCTACTCTGAAACGGGTGAGTTTGTCAGCCGTCTGGAAAGGGATAAATCCACTGTAAAATCCGAGAAGCCATTGGAGTTGAACAAAGACTACTGGGTTTCCGAGTGCGGCCCTGGCGACGAGGTTCTCTTCCCAAGTGCCTTCTCGGTTGATCTTCCAGCCGATTAGTGTCAAGAGGTAGTTATATAGTACTTATATAGTACCTTGCAATCAAGTATAGTACC
>JAGCTA010000062.1 GCA_017963875.1 Victivallales bacterium
CAGCGGCAAGCGGAGACCACATGCAGACACCAACCGCATGTCACGTTCAGAAGTCTCCAGCCTCTCACCCGAACCCGACGACATTCCTCACTACCTGAGGTTCATGCTATGCGCCTTGAAGTCGCCTTTTGAGCAATCCTCGATGACTTTGATGGAACACTCGTAGAAATTCTTCTCGAAATCGGCGGAAAAAGCGGCGATGTGAGGAGTCACAATCACATTGTCCAGTTTCAAAAGTGGTGAATCTGCGGGAACAGGTTCCTTTGCAGTCACATCCAAGGCCGCTCCGCCGATGGAATGAGTCTGGAGGGCATCAATAAGCGCCGCCTCGTCCACGACATTCCCACGCGACGTATTCACAAGAACCGCGTTGGGCTTCATCAACTTCAACTCACGCGCTCCAATCAAATGCCATGTTTCCTTTGTCAACGGGCAATGAAGTGAAATGTAATCCGCCTGGCTTAGCACCTCATCCAACGAGGCTGGAGTCACGCCCGCCGCACGCATTTTCGCCTGGTCAGCAAATGGGTCATAGCATAGCACCTTGAGGTGGAAACCTGCCAGCAACTCCACGACACGCCTTGCAATCCGCCCAAAACCGACAAGTCCCAATGTCCTTCCGCTAATGTGCCAATGATAGCGTCTTGTACTGGTAAAACCAGGCGTCTGAGCCTTCGTCTCCGCATCCATAAAGGGGATCTGCCTCAGGAAGGAAATCAACAGAGCGACCGCGTGCTCGGCGACGGACTCGCTGATGGATTCGGGGCAATTGCACATATAGATGCCGCGCGCCGTCGCCTCATCGACAGGATAGCCATCCATGCCACTGCCGCTACGGAAAATCGCCTTGCAGCGCGTCAATTTTGGCAGGACATCCGCGGTCAGGCACGGTGTGACCGCCATGGTCCAAATCATATCGGCATCCCCTGCCAGGGCGACGAGTTCATCCTGCGTCTTGCATTTCCCATAACGCATTTCCAATGAAGGGTTTGCCTCCAGACGTTCCACAACCCACGAGGGAAGTTCATCGCGTGTCTTGACCACCATTGCAACGGTAAATTTCTTGTCCATTATTGCTCCTTTTTTTGTTTGGGACGTGAGACGAGAGACGCTACTGGCCGTATGCATATTCAAGATACTTCCGAGCCTTTGCTGTCAGCACGGACAGTCCGAAAACGCGGATTGTCTCCTTGAAAAGCGTTTCCTGGTCATGGATACCATAGTCCAACTGGAGTTCCTGCATGGCGTTTTTCAATTCCAAAGAGGGAATTTCATCGATCGCACGCTTGTCACTACCGTCAGAGGAAGACGGACGATATGACTTAAACGTCTCTGGAGACTGGCCAGGTGCCCATAGGACAAAGTCATCAAGCATCTGAACGCGAAGGCATTGAGATGGCATAAACATCATGAGACGCTGCGATACGGCATCCGTCATGCGCGGCACGCCGAAAGCCGAAAGAATCCGTTTTCGGAAAACGGATTCACAAACTGGACTTTCGATTTCAAGCAATTCCTTTATCGCGGATGCAAGAACCTTGTCATTCATCCACTGCTCATTCTTCAAGGGACGCGACGGCTTCCATACCTTGTAGGCTTTTTTTTGCTGATTGGAATCCAAATTCTTCGGGACTTCCTCAACGGGCTGCTCATCCTCTGCCTTTTTCTCCTCTGTCGTCTGGACATTCACGCCCGCAGGCTCCGTTGTTTCCTCGGGAAGATTGACAAGCCGCTCCAGTTCAGTCAGAAGCGCGGCCTTGGCATGAGGCGCGTCATAAACCCAATCCATGGTCCATGCACGCCATAGATGCCATCCCAGACGCTCCAAGACGGAATCAATCAGGTGGTCCCTGTCACGAACCGTTTGCATCGACGCATATCCAGGGCCATCGCACTCAATACCCAAAATGAATTCGTCAGGCTTTTTGGGATGACGTACGGCGACATCGATCCGACATCCAGAACAGCCTACATTGCGAACAATCTCATAGCCATTCTCCACAAGGAAACGCTCAATGGCGGTCCCAAGACCATCGCTGCCACCGCTTGACTGACGCCCCTGCACGGCAATACCTTTTTCGGCAAAATCCAGGAACTGCCTCAGGTGCGCCGCGCCTGTAGATTTCGCATGGTCAAGATTGATTTCGCTCCCATGGATCGACGAGAACACCACAATCTGCTCCTTGGCACGAGTCACGGCAACATTCAGGCGGCGTTCACCGCCCTGGCGGTTCAACGGGCCAAAATTCAACGACAGTTTGCCGTTCGCATCCTTCGCATAGCAAATCGAGAATAGAATGACATCCCGCTCATCGCCTTGGACATTCTCCAGGTTCTTCACAAACAGCGGCTCAGGATTCGTATCCGCAAATGCAGGTTCAATTGACGGATCCTTTTCGCGCCGTGCATCCAGAAGGTCCTCGATAAGGTCTCGCTGTGCCTCGCTGAAGGTGACAATGCCCACGCTGCGCCGTCCACCCGTTTCATGCAGCCGTCTGACGACATAATCGACAAGTGCCTCCGCCTCAACGCGATTGGTTCTCGCGCCGCCAAACGCATAGACTCCGTTTGGAATATACTCGAACCTCACGCCGTTGGTCGGTGGACGCACCGCCGCTGGGAACGTGTACAACTTGTCATCGTAGTAGTAGTGATTGCTGAACGCTATCAGCGATTCATGGCGGCTCCTGTAATGCCAGTTGAGGTAGGACGAATGGACGCCAGCCGCAAGACATTCATCCAGAATGCTTTCCATATCATCGGGGATATCCTCCTCATTCGCGTCATCCACGTCCTCCGACTTGGCATCCCCCTTCTGGAAGAAATTCGTCGGTGGCATCTGTTTCGGGTCTCCGACGACAATCAATTGCTTTCCTCTGGCGATGACGCCAATGGCGTCCCAAACTGGAATCTGCGACGCCTCGTCGAAGACAACCAAATCAAATGGTGCGGTATCCGCAGGGAGATATTGTGCCACGGACATCGGGCTCATGAGAAAACATGGTTTCAGGACTGGCAGCAAGGACTGAATTTGGTCCAGAAGTTGACGGACGGGTTTCTGACGGCTCTTTTTCTCGCACTCGCGTTGCAGACGGCCTAATTCTGAATTTTCAGGTCCTTTCTCTTTGCGCTTTCGTGGTAGCCTGTCCGCCAAACGCGCGACGACAATCTGCTGTGAAAGCGTCAGGAACTGGTCATCCAGATTACGGAAACGCCGTATTTTCTCACCTCTTTCCAATCCAGTGAATTGGCTCAAAGACGGTGACTCCGCGATGACCGCGTCGATGAGTTCCATCCTGAACATCCTGTCGAAGCAAGTCTCCAAATCCGTTGGCTCACAGAGTTTTTCGCGCTGGATATCGCACATCACGCCGCAACCCAATTCGCAAGCCACCTGCTCCGCCATTCTGAATTGGAGCACGCCGCGGATATCAGCATCAGGCGATTCAATGTATTTTGCAAATGCCTTGATTTGAGGAAGATAATCCATTCCATCCAAGCCTGACGCATTAGGTAGCATCGCCGCCAGGGACTTTTCTACGCCATCCGTCGCTTTCGATAATTTATCAAAGGCGGCGACGGTATCCGCGCGGTATTCGACAGGCTTTCCGAAGATATCACACAGATTGTCAAGACAACGACTATATGCGCAAATCTTCATTATCAGCTGGGCGGCGTCCACCAACTGCCGCGTCTGTTCCAGACGTTCCTTGCCCATCCAGGCCGCACCAAGCAGCGTTTCTGCCTGCTTCAGCATTCCCTGATACTTGCTAGACAGGTCGGCGTATTTCTTGAACTGGGCGAGTTTCTCGGAAAGTTCTGGTTCTGTCAATGCGATGCCGCCAGGCCGTTTGACTGACGAGACTTCTTTTACCAAGGACCTGACCTTGAAGAATCGCACGATGAAAAACGATTCCTTCGCCGCCGTCAGACGCTGTTCCACACCTGCCCAGTTTGTTTTCGCAACCACGGCGAAATCATAATCCTGCAATTTCTTCTCCAAAGACACGATGCTTGCTGCTATAGACAAGAATTCCTCCACAAATGCTTTTTCTGCAATGAATTCTGCCGTCAGCAATTTCGCGGGGAGCGGCGGGACAGAGGAAAGCAACGGCTGCAACTGAAGGAACTCCGTGAGTCCCTTGCGCGACGACGTCCCTTCCCAATTCAGAAGTTCAGCAAGCGCCTGTACGCATTCAGCCTGTCCATCCAATGCCTTGGACAAGTCGGCGGCCTGTGCCCTGATGCCTTTTTCAAGGAGCGGATTCCATGCCTGAACCGTCAGAGGCTGCAATGCTTCCACAGCCTCAGGCGTGGTCATCTGCCAACGGCTGGCCAGTACGGAAACTGCGTCATGCGCCGCCTTCAATTGCTCAGTGGAAATATTGCGTCCATCCAGACCGAGTATCTTGGGAGGCAGCGGAGACGAATCAATCAGAAAAACGGAAAAGCAATCATAGACGGACAAGCCACAGGGATAAACGTGGTGCAATGCGTCAACATATTCGTTCAAATGAGTACGTAACGTCGTAAGGTCCTGGGCGACATCACTCCATTTACGCCCCGCACTCTGCTCTGGCACCCGCAGCGCCTCGGCAAACTGCGCCAATACGGCGCCCTTCCCTGCCTTGCTTGAATGAAGTTCCAGGCAGAACGGCCGCAGGCCAATTTTCGACAGACGATGATGCACGACATCAAGCGCCGCCTTCTTTTCAGACACGAACAAAACACGCCGCCCCAATGCCAGATTGTGCGCGATAATGTTGGTAATCGTCTGGGACTTGCCTGTTCCAGGCGGTCCGTGAAGGACGAATGTCTTCCCCAATTCCGAATAAAGAACAGCCGTCAATTGCGATGAATCAGCGCTCATGGGGCAGAAAAGGCGGTTCAAATCTAGATGGCTCGACAGTTCCGATGGAGGAAATACCTCGATATCATCGCTGTACAGCCCACCACCGCTGATAAGATGGGAAACCAGCGAGTTGTTCTGCAAGGCCTCCAGACGCGACGTCATGTCCGTCCACATGACAAATTTCCCGAAGGAAAAATGACCGATGCGGACTTCCTCACGTACTTCCCAGCCTTTCAACTCCTTGAGGCTGGTGCGGAAAATCTGCATCACCTTTTCGACATCTACGCCTGAATCGTCAGTCGGCAATGGATGGACGCCTGGAATTTCCAGATGGAACTGGCTGCGAAGCATCTCCAGAAGCGTCTCGTTCACAAGGGTTTCCTCATCAAGTCTGATAATCTTGTATCCATCCGCGATGCTCGCCCGCTCAATGCGTATCGGGACGAGCAGGACAGGGGCAAGATAGCCACGCGAATCGCTTTGGCGTTCACGCCATTCCACCATGCCGACCGCAAGGAAAATCGTGTTGACTCCGCCCTCTTCCAAGTCCACCCGCCCAGTCCTGTACAGGAACTTGAGCCTACCCTGCAACTCCTTGTCTGTCAATGGCGACCATAGGCGGCAAGATGACAGTTCCTTTTCAATCACTTCACGAAGTTCGGCGGACAGTCCACTGCTCCCAGACTCCATCACCCGAAGGGTATCCCTGTCGCCGACAAGTTTCTCTACAGCCTGGACCGAAATACGCTTATTGTCGGCGATATGGTTTTCAAGCCCTGCGATGTTTGTGCAAAGCAGTGGAATTACCTGTCTTGTGTCTCGAGAATTAAGAAGCGGATTCCGTAGCGACAGGTCAAGGAGCCGTTGCGTCCAGCGTCGAACCCGTGGCGGTATGTTGCTTTTGTCCTCCAATTCCTCCAATGACACCAGCTCGCTGAGTTTCCTCGTGCTTTCCTTTCCGATATCCTCACGTTTGACCTGGACGGGGTCGATAGCAATCCCTTCACCATTCCTCACCAGCGGCAACGGTCGAATACCGCTGGAACGGGCACGCTTGACGTCTATCGCCAGAACGAAATCGTCCTGCCTGTCCAGATGGCGCTCCCTCGCATGGCGTTCCGCATCGGAGAAAGTCGCTGAACTGTCCGTCAGCATTGTTGTCTCGACAACGGTGAAATCATCCATGTTCGACAATTTGCGAATCTGCTGCAAGTCCCTCAACGGCAATTCAGGAAAGTGGTCGTCCAGCAGATGGCAGCCGATGTAGGCGTGCGACTTTTGAATAATAATGACAGGATTCAGGCCACACTGCTCCAACAAGGACGCATAGAGCAGCGTGGAATCCAAGCAGGTCGCCAGATGGAACATGTAGATTTTGTCTGCCAGACGAATGCGCTGTCCAACGGAATCGAATGATGCCAGCGGTTCCGCATACTGCAACTTCCAACTGGCAAGTGCGCGGTAGGCAGCCTTGCAGATTTCGTATGCGCGTTCGCGCCCCTGCTGGTAGCCGCAGATGGCAGCACTGCCCGTGGCCGCCTCAAGTTCCTGTGCCACTTTGCTTTGCAATTGGCAAACCAAATCCAAATTCGGAGTCACAAAAGAACAAATCAATTCAGGGAAGACCTCTGTTCCGAGCCACTGGTCATACGCATACGCCGTCAATGGGCGACGCACACCGCAAAGGTTTTCAGGACGCCCGTCCACGCCATTGCAGACGAAATCAAAGGACAGCGTGCCGTTGACCGCTTCGGATAGTCCGAGAAGGACATCATACCGAAGCACCACGTCAACACGGTTCAAACGATAGACCTCCCCCAAGTTCAGTGCAGGCAATTCGATGGTCTTTTCCTCTATGAAGCCTGGCGTGCAGCGAATCGAGCAACGCAGGCCGTCCAGCCGTTCATTGCCGTCATTTTTGACTTCAATCCATTCAATGACTGGCAATGCATTTTGTTGCAATGCCAGATTACAGCCGCCCAATACCTTGACTTCGACACTAACCGATTTCATTCCAATCCCCTTTCTCCGTCAACGGCTCAACAAGAGTGTATTTACTGCCGCATGGGACAGTTTTTTCGACAATGCCTCGTATGGCGCGAACTTCTCAGGGAAGACGACTTCGGGAACCAACTCCGCGTGATAGACCAACGTCAACGTCCCGTCCCCATGCACCGCCGATATCTGGTATTTTCCTGCCGACGCGGCTCCGTCCACCACTGGATATGCATTCCCGTCTGGCGCAAGCCATTCATAACTCTCAGGTGCCATAACGACTTTCCTGAAGGTCGGCGGTAGAGTTATATTCACCGTAAGCGTCACATTGTCAAACCCGCCATATTCAAATGGCATCTGGCGGTTCTCCTGCAATTTCATCGGCAGGCCCTTGAAAACCTCCACTGGCAGACGGCAATACAGGAAATCGCCATCCACCACGGCGAACTGCGGAATCTTGCAGCCGAATGAAATCCTGCCTGGATATTTGGAAAACTCTGTCGTCAATTCAGACGAAGCGACGGCACGCTGCGACAGATTCTTCAGCAAGGCCAGATAGTCGCGGCGGCGGTATTCTGGCGTCAATTCCTTATAATATTTTGCCTGGACTCCATAATTCGTCCCCGAGACAATGGATGTCATGTTCACTGTAGCCGTGCCATCATCTTGAATTCCAATATCGTATGTTATCATCCGCTGGCTGGAGTACTGAGGCTGAACGGATAATCGAGACACTTTTCCGTCTAGTGTCAGCGCATGGCAGTGCTCCACGGAAGCCGCCCGAATGTCCGCGTATTGGTTCTGGTCGTTGAACCACCAGGCAAAGCCATCATGAATGACGCGGACACGAACTCGGCCAAACAATTCCATCGACGACGACGCATACAGGCTCTTGAAGGCGTCATCCCTGCGGCTCGGCCCAACAAAGACATATTCAGGTTCAAAGCCCAATTCCTTCAGCAGCGTGTAGGCGACAATCGCGCAGTCCGCGCCATGGCCATATCCCTCCGATATCGTGGTATCGGGCAGCGTAAGGCAACTCAATGGCAACCGTGCAAAGAACGGACCGACGGAATTCAAGGAACGCGACACAAATGTATTCACTCCCCTAAGTTGCTCTTCTTTAGACAGTTTCCTCAATCCGTCCGCAACTTTCTTGACCTGCTCTCCTGACACGGATTTCTCCATGAACGCTGTCTTCAAGCCCTGCGTAATCTGTGTCCAGTTACCTGCGGAGCAAAAGACGACTGGCGTAAACAGGAAAAGCGACGGCGTGTTGGGCTCTTCAGGAATGGCCTCCTGGTTCTGCGCCTTCCAAGTCCAAATTGCACGGTTGTTTTCGGAGACAAATGTCTCAGTTATGTTGTTTTGATGCGCCTGCGCGAACGAATTCGCGAGCACGCCGTTTTGAAACACCGCCGTCGAAAGTTTCAACTGGGTCGGTGCGTTGACAATGACTGTCCGTTGCTTCACGGGGCAACTGAATCGCCTGAACGCCTCGCTCATGTTGAACGGCGCGGAGTCTTTATACTCGGTTGTAATCTGCGTTTCGATGATGGAGCCAATCTCGACGCCTGGAAGCGAGATGACGAGCGTCTTGCGCACGGGATACCTAGGTGCCTGAGACACCCATGCCGCGTCCATCAAGTTCATCTCCTTTTCGGAGACCTTTTGGACTTTATCCTCTCCCGTGGTCTGGTCATGGTTTCTCACCTGTGCGTAATCCACCTTAACCGACTCATTCAACGGGAAAAAGCCAAACGTCATTTCCGCGTTTTCCTTTTTGCCCTTGTACGTCAGAACCTTCAGGCGTGTGGTTTCCGTGCACGTCCAATTATTGGCGTCATTCAGCCGATAGACGACGGTCTCCTCCAAGAGTTCGGAATCGTGCGCATCCGTCGCCAAGCCTGTCTTTGTCTTTTCATCCCGTTTCATCACGAGCATTTTTCTGCCGTTGTCCTCCAGCAGTTTAAGCGTATCCTTCAATTTGAGATACTGCTCAGGAGAAAACTCCACGACATTGATGTCAAACTTCGTCTTGACGGTGTATTTGCCGTCATCCGCCTGCGAATCAATCGTCCTTGACCATTTGATGCAATCATCATTGACCTCGGCGAACTTGGGCAATGAAACGACCTTTCCGAACGACGAATCCACGGTCAGGGAAATCGCCTCGTCAATTCCGCATGCGTAACGCGTCAGCAGAGGATATTTCCGCTTGTCCAGCGCCGTTGCCCTGAGTATGAAATTGTTCATTCCAAACGAGCCAGAGACATACGGGAATGTCAGCATTGAATAGATGCCATTCGTGACAAACGCATTGTCCGCTTCATAACTGAAATCAATGCTCAGCGGCTTCGAGGTATCGAGCATGTTGTCGGGAGTGAAAACAAGTTTGGTCAGGCGCGCGCCTGGGGTAATGCGTTTGACGGCGCGCGTAATAAACTCCGTGCGCTCCTCCTGGGACATTGAGGCGAACGTCCCTCTGTACGCATTGTCGTTGATTCCTATAAAATCCAGATGCGAAGCGACTTCCAGCGCCCCGTCCTGATTGACAGAAGCATTTGTCCTGATAAACATCATGTTGTCTTTTGCAGGGGAAAATGGAGTCGTCTTCAGCGTCTCTCCATTTTCGCGAGCGACGAGATAACTCTTGTTCGCCAGATAGGCAGGAAACAGTTCCTTGGTATTCTCGTCAGTGGAATCCATCAGGATATAGTCGCCGTTGTCCCCCAGCGCGGCGGTGATGGCATGGTTGAAATACGGCTGGATGATCTCCTCGTCCATCTTATCCCCCGCCTTGATGAGCACAGGGAACGCCTTGACGCCGCCCAAGGTCAGCATGGCTGCCAACAGCGCCGCTTTGTCTCGGCAGACGCCGTGGCGGTTGTTGAAGGTCAGCGCGACATCGTGCGGTTCATATCCAGGCGCCTCGTCCTCAATCGTAATGCCCATATAGCGGATTTCCTGCGACACGAATGTAAAAATCGCATAGATAATTTCATCCCGCGTCTTCAGGCCCTTTGTCAATTCCTTGACCTTTGCCTCCATTTCAGGCGTCGTCGCCAGATGCGGCTTGCAGAGATTCCAATACCACCGCGATACATCCTGCCAGGTATCGATGGTGGAGACCATCAGGCGCTGAGCAACCGTGCTGATGGATGGCATTTTCGGTTCTGGATGCATGGTAGGGACATTGCTCGTGTCCCAACGGTAGCGAATCGTGTTGTCCGCCAGAGTTTCCGTTTTGGACTTGACCGTATCACCGACAGGTGCTCGGACCGCTATCCGCTTCAGCGGCAATGCCGAAGGACCATCGATGATGATGGTGTAATTGACAAGCAGTTCCTCTGATTCAAGGATGAAATAATCGCTGAAGGTATTCGGGCAGCGTGGTTTGAACACTTCCTTTTTCGTCCTGTAGCGGATGATGTCGCCTATTTCCAAGTCGGGGACGGTCGCAGTAATGATTTTCTGGTTCGGGTCGTAGATATTGCTCCTCATCTGGGAGTTGTTTGTCATTTCCTTTGTCAATTTCTCCAAGGGAAGTTTCACGACACGTCCGTCAGCCTTGTGCAATTCAAGGCATTCGATGGCGGCACGCGCATACGACCTGCAATAGTAAAGGGAAAGGGTCTTCAACTCGTTCTTTCCCTTTTCAGTCAAAATCTTATAAGCCATGTCATCCCATGTGATGCTAGTGCCGTCCGCTTCATATTTTGTATAAAGCATATCATCAATCAAAGCCGTGTTCGCCTCGGGATATTTCTCATGTGTAATGCCCTCGGCACGCGCTTTCATCTTTGAGACATCCAGCGGGAAGGGAGTCTGGGCTGGAAATACCGCGCCAACACAAATACATGCAAGGCAAAAAGAAACGAACAAGAAACGGCGTATGAGGCTGGAATGTTTGCGATTCATGGATGGCTCTTTATATATTCTGTAGTTTTTCATTTACCTGAATCCGTGAAGCACCGCCTGACGGTCAATATCTTTGTCGAGTCTTCCGCCTTTGCCAAAGGCTATGGCGGAAAATGCACGTATATGATATATGCGCCCTCAACTTTCCTAGAACTCGACTCGCCATTCAGCGCTTCACGAATTCAGAATATATTTTAGATAGCAAAAAAACACCAATGTAAAATGTAATATCGAGATAGGACAACGTCTAGCAAATCCAGCGTTTTTTTGACACTGTTTTTTCACTATTTGTTTCATGTGCCACTGTCGTTTCCTCAACTAACACACATGAAGTTGAAAAAAATGTTTCAGACATTACATTTTTAGTTTCTGTTTTTTCCTTATACTCTATTCTCAAAGAGGGTAGGTTCGAAATCAAGAGATCGTTGTCCTGTAGAGGATTGCGTCCCCCAGGTTTCGCTTCGCTCAACCTAGGGTTACTGACATTTGACCCCTTCGGGGTCTTGGCAGAGCCGCCTTGACATGAGCAATTACCGCCCCTCATGGGGAATAGAGCCTTCCCTTGAAAACATTAGTTTTTTATTGACAAAGATGAAAATATTTGATGTTCATACGCATGTATGGCCTGACGCCCTTGCCCTTCGGGTTGTGGCGCATCTCCAGAAACAAAGCAACATGCTTCCAGTCTATAGCGATGGCACCGCCGCCGACCTCAGGCGACACGCCATCGCCGCAGGATATGACGGCTGGATGAACTGCCCAGTCGTCACACGCCCGAACCAATCCCATTCCGTCAATGAACATGCGGCGGCGGCAAATCAATGGCCGTCACTCTCCATGGGAGCGCTCCATCCTGATGACGATGATGTCTGCGGCGAGATTCACCATATCATGGACCTCGGCCTCCATGGGATTAAACTGCACCCTGAATACCAGTCTTTCTATCCAACGGAAGCCAAGATGGAACCCATCTGGACTTTGGCTGAAAACCATCAGTTGCCAGTCATCATCCACGCGGGAAACGATGTCGGTTTCGAGCCGCCCTATCATTCATGCCCAGCGGATTTCGCCGAAGTGGTCCGCAGGCATCCAGGCCTGACGCTCATCTGCGCACACATGGGCGGATGGATGACTTGGGAAGAAGTCGAGCGCGACCTTGTCGGCCATCCTGTGTATCTGGACACGTCCTTCGCATCATCCTATATGCGTCTTCAGCCAGGGCAATTCGAGCGGATTATCCGCAACCACGGCATTGACCGTGTGCTGTTCGGCACTGACTCCCCTTGGCAGCCAATGAAGGCAAGCATCGACGATATCCTCGACCTGCCTTTCACCGATGCAGAAAAACAGAAGATCCTCTATGGCAATGCACAGAGGATGTTCAGATTTGAATAGACCGACGAGACGGCAGTCTCTCACATATCATTTGTCCATGCAGGCCACGATTTGCGGCCTGCATGGCGGAATACCCTGCTCTACTGGAGTGCGCCGTCAGGGAACGGAATGCCATTGAGTTTATAGCACTGTTCCAAAACGGCGATGCGGCGCCGCACCTGCTCCGAAGTAATCAATTGCGGCTTGCCGTTCCTGATGGACTCATACAATGATGTGTACAGGGCTTTGACGGGACCTGGAGCGGGCTTGGCTCCAGCGCCGCTGTCCGTCGCCTCCTGAAGTTCCCACGAATCTTCTTTCCAAGTCAGTTTTTCCGAGCAATAGACGCGTCCTTCCAGCGGTGTCATCTGCACATTTCTCTTGGGCATTGTCGTCCAGTCCGTGTATTTCCACTGAAGTTTGCTCGTTGTCCCGTGTAGCGTCCCATTGGTGCCGTTGACGAGCCATGTCTCGCGGGGATAGGCACATGTGGAGGTCAATTCAACGCGGATGATCGGATGACCTGGACCTGACAAAGTCAGATGAATCTCATCCTCCGCGCATCCGCATGAAAGCGACGACGCGACCATGCAATCGACATGCGGTTCGCCGTTGCCGTAAAGGCACATCGCGTAATCGACCAGATGCGGCATGTTGTTGTACAACTGTCCACCGCCGAATTTGCGGCTCGTCTGCCAGTCCCAGCGGCGGCCAAAGCCATCCCAGTTGATTTGAACGTATGTGATCTTCCCCAGAACGCCAGAGTTCACGACCTCCTGGACTTTCTGGAAGTCGTCCTGAAAACGGCGCTGTTGGAACGGCTGCAAAATCAGCCCCTTCGCCGCCGCCAGCCCCGACATCGAATCAACGTCTGCCGTTGTGAATCCAAAGGGCTTTTCGCACAAGACATGTTTGCCTGCCTCCAATGCCAGACGCGCGACTGGTGCGTGCATGGAATTGAACGTAGCGACAACAACGAGTTCCACATTCGGGTCCGCGACAAGTTCCTCCGCACTTGCATACGCCTTCGCCTCGGGAAATTCCTCATGCGTGCGCCTTTCGGGGATGAAATCCGCGATTGCGACGACGTCAAACATATCCCTCATTCTGGCGATACCACTTGCGTGAATATTGCATCCGCTGCGTCCAAAGCCAATGATTCCAGTTCTAATCGGTTCCATGATGTTTCCTTTGTTTGATTGTAGTTGATTTCCTTGTGAATAAAAAACTGAAATATTTGTCTTAACTCTCAGTTCAAAAAAGTCTTATAGTCGGCAACGGTCAGACGGGTCGGGAGGACGTCCTCCTCCCAGCCTGGGAATCTGCTGCGCTCCTCGGAAAAGAGATTATCCGTGTAGTCGTCGTTGACGGACGACACCTCGCCCACCATCACGGCGTCTGTGTCCTTGTCACCCCAAAATGCATGGAACATTCCTGGTTCCATGGTGGCGCTGTCCCCAGGCTTCAACCGCAGATAATCATCTGGCTGGACAATCCGCCGCCGTCCATTGACGGAAACGGACACGGGGCCTTCCACGGGCTTTCCGTCAACGCATTGCCTCAACTGGAAAACCAGCACGCCGCCGCCTCGGTTGATGATGTCTTCCCGTTTCCGCAAATGGCAGTGCATAGGCGTCACCTGGCTGGGCTTCACCATCATGATTTTCTCCGCGTATGGCTTGGGATACGAATCCGAACCGACAATGCCGTTGCGCAATGTGAACAGCATCAGGCCGAAGGCTTCATAATCGCCACTGCCAAAATCGGTTACATCCCATCCAAGGTTGCAGTCAATAATCTCCTGGCATTCATTCTTCATTGCCTTCCAGTCCTCTAGGGACCAGTCCGCAAAATCTGGCAGGACAAAGCCAAAGCCTGAAAAAAACTCCCTTGCCTCCGCTATGAGAGCATTGACTTCAGAACGTTTCATGATTCTTTTTCTCCTGAAAAATCATTTGATTACAAAATGACTGATTCGCCGTTTTTCGCGGTCAATCTCCTTTTCCCATCTTTGACTACCACGCCCTTCTGGCGCGTGCATTCGATGCTGAACACCTTGCCAGCCAGATGAACATTCATCAGGCGGATAACATCCGTACCGTCAGGAAGATGCGGTGTGATTTCGATTGAGAAGTCCTTGCGGATTTCAATACCGAACATGCCGAAAATGAATGTCTGCGCGATGGCCGCTCCTTGGATGTCGTTCTGAAGGGGCGTATCACGCCGATATTCTCGAATGTCTGCCCGTTGCGAATCCCCCCAGTAGGGCAAAGATTCTGCAAGCCATTGCAGACGCTTGAACAGATTCCCTGCGTCTTTGACATGGCCGTTTCGATACAGCCTGTCAATAATCGCGGGCGTAAAGGAGATGCAGGCACCTGGCCCGCCATTATCAATGTCGAATTCATCGTAGGCTAGATCGAGTTTGGAAAGGGAGTGGATTCCATAGTCGCCAAGAAACTCGTCCGTATTCATAAGATGCTTGATTAAAGCCTCTTCCTGTTCCTTGTCCATTGCCCATCCGTTCCATCCAAGTGCCTTGAAAAGTTGCATTGTCCATCGGAGATATTGCTTGCCGTGGCAGTCGATAGCCCAATACCAGCCGTCTTTTTTATCAAACAGTTTCTTTGAGATAAGGGACTTAAGAGCATCAGCGCGCTGCCGCAGAGTCCCTGCCATGGAGACATCACCAACAAGTTCGCACAAATCCGCCGTCAACTGCATGACGACGCATCGCCGCAGATTCAAGTCTGGGACGATGCCGTCATAACGCAGTTGACGCCGCAGTTCGAGATGATGATTGCCGTCGCCGTAGTCCACAAGCACGGCATTTTGTGATATGTCGTCATGCGCCAATGCCTGTTGAATCAGATGTTCGAGGATTGTTTTTCCATTAAATACCTCGTTCAGGAAGCCGATATCGCGCGTCTGCATCACATACGCATGGGCAAGAAAAACCACTTTCTCCTGATTAATCGGATAATATGGTCCAAATGGCGTACCGTCATCAGGGTTGAACGCGAAGCAATTCGTGAGATCGAGATTCAGGAATGTTCTAAGATGCTCTTTTGCAGATTCTTGATTAAGCATGCTCCATAGGCGGTAGGGCTCGCCGTAGTTCCAGAGATAGCAGCCGATGCAGCCCCCGTTGATGCCTCCAGTGCTATAATAGGGATGCAATTTGAAGTCAGGGACATTCCACTCATTCAGCAACAAATGGAGAAGCGACCTGTCATAAAGTTTTTCCCATGCCTTGTTGTCCGATGAGAAATTAGGCATGATGCTGTAAAGTCTTTTGACTCGCTCCTCCCAAAACCGCCTGCTTTTCTCGCAGCATTCCAGCGGATTTGATTTGATTTCTGCAATCAATTTGTTCAACTCCCTAGCAGGTGCAAGGGCCATGAAGACATAGAATGTTTCCGTGCCATACTGTGGCACGCTTATCGGTGGTGCGTCAAGGACACCTGAACATACAGGCAAATGCGGTCGTATCTTCAATGTCGAAGCAAATGCAAGTTTGTCATTTCCATTGTTCAACGAAAAAACTCCGCGATTCCACGCCGCTTGTGCGGGCGGTGCGTTGCGAGGCTTTGAGAACCCCCAGTGGCTGGCCCGCGCAAGCCCGCCTGTAACCTCGAACTGAATGGACAGTTCAGCGTTTTCCCTCCCTGTATTCGTCACAAAAAACTGCAAAATCGCGGCGCGGCGGCCGTTGTACGGCACTAG
>JAGCTA010000008.1 GCA_017963875.1 Victivallales bacterium
GATGAGACACCAGCGGTACTCGGGAGTCATCCCCCCGATGCTTACACCGTCCAGAATCACCATGTCCAGTTCTTCATCGACGGCGAGCACCCTGCATCCCTGGCGGACGTTCACCGCGCCGCCGCGACCAGAGGCAATCGTCAAGGGCCGTAAACTTTTCTCAACTGTCTCCCGTAGGTTTTCCAGTTTTTCGAGAAGTTCCGAACGCATTGCCGCGCTAGGTCTCAGGACATCAAGGAGATTCTTGAGCGACTCTTCGTATGCCTTCAAAACCCTTGCGACTTCCAACTGGCGAGAACCAGCCTCGTCAAGAGCCTCAAGCAATTGGACGGCGAGGCCATCCATTGAAGAGTTTTCTTTGTTATGCCAGAGATTTGCCACCTGAAGCTCAGTTTGACGAAGACTCCCGATCAGCCCATGGCTTCGAAGATAAAGGTCGGCATAACGTGACCTCATCTTGTCCAAAGCCTTTCGTGACTGTTCGAGCTCAATCTCCAATTGCACGGCTTTCCGCTCCGCGGCTTCACGGGCAACCCGTGCCTCCTGGAGCGCCAGCGCACTGGCCTCGTCACTTGTACACACTTCAGCAGTAAACAAAATCAGAATACATACTATAGCATGACATTTCATAAAAATCCAGTGGAATGATGTTATTTTTGTCATTTTTTTACAATTTTGTCATGGTGCTAGGGTATTTCATGACGGCAAAATCGTGTTTGCCGCAGTGCTTCATAGAGCGCGACAGAGACCGAATTGGCAAGATTGTGGCTACGGCAATGCGTTCCAGGCATTGGGATTGTAACAAGTTGCTGTTCATATCGTTCATAAAAGTTTTTTGGCAATCCATGCCCCTCATTGCCAAAGACAATCCAGTCGCCTTCCTGGAAACTGTGGTCATAGATGCTTCTGGTGGTCTTTGTGCTGCAAAACACCATCCGCTGCGGCGTGTCGTTCTTTTCAAGAAATTCTTCCCATGTATCATAGACAGTCAGGTCGAGATATGGCCAATAGTCCATTCCAGCACGCTTCAGATGCTTCTCATCAAGGGAAAAACCAAGCGGACGGATGAGATGAAGAGCGGCATCCGTACAGACGCACAAACGCCCGATGGTTCCCGTGTTCTGGGGAATCTCTGGCGCAACTAAAACAATATTGAAACAGGGTACCATTATTGTATTTTTATGGCTCAATAAACTGAATAAAAAACTTGAAGCCCCTCATCACAAATGGAGAAGCCGCCGTATATTGCCGTTGGAGACTTTGTCCAGCACAGCGTCCGAAATCTTCCCATCATGGTTGAGTCCACGAAGGAAATCCGCCATTGGCAACCGCTGGTCTTCATAGCAGATGTCCGTGCCGAAACAAAGTTTATCCTGGAATTCATTGATGAAGCGCACGGCGAAATCGTGGTCGCGATTCATCGCATTGAAGCCGCTGCCTGCGGAAAGGTCACCCCAGAGATTCGGGTAGCGGCGCATCAATTTGACAACAGCACCCTCGGCCCTCACTGGATACGGCGGATAGCCCCCTCGGTCGTATGGCGTTTCCAACGTGCTGATTTCAGACCAAAATGCAGGTCCATGGCCGAAAATCGTCAATTTTGGAAATCTCCTGAGGCAATACTCCAGTTCTGGCATGCCTGGTTCGTCAACGAGACCATACCCTTCGCCTAGTCGAGTGTTGACATCAAACAAAAGGGGGAAACCAAATTTCTCCAGTTGCGCCATCAGGTTCAGCACCTTCGGATCCCTGAAGGACATGTTCGGCATGAACTCGCCGACACCGAGGAAGCCGTTTTCCCTGTACCATTCAAGCCATGGCGTGAAATCCGTGTCTGGCGAATTGGCGATTCCGCGCGGATCGATATTGCAGAAGGGCATGAATCGATCAGGATACCGTCGGCAGATTTCCAAGACCTCCTGATTGGACTGCGGGAGATAGACTTCTGGCCCAATCAGCGGTTGGATGATGCCCTTGTCAATCCCGAGTTCGTCATACCGTTTAATGACCTGCTCAGGAGTGCAGAATTGAGTCCGCCCATCCTGCGGTGGACAAGGATACAGATAAACGTGTGCGTGTATGTCTATGAACATGATGATTGAACCTTGTTTCTGTTTTTCGTATAAACTAATAATATCTACCATCTTTTACAGGAAACAAGATGAAAGAGGAAAAAACGACTGTCAGCCCCCCCATCAGTTTCTAAAACTTTTTTTGTGACTTTAGTGTTTATTTTTATAATAATGTTTATATTAGCATCGCTAAACAAAGAATTGTCATGTTTCAATCATTCATATCTTGGAGACACCACATGAAACGAACTGCTTTAGCCTTCCTTCTCCTGCCGCTGCTATTCTGCTGTGCAGCGGAAACCGCCGATGAACTCTTCCAACGTGCAACCGTCCGCAATCCAGCGTTCATCCTCTGGTCTTGTACGCGAAAAGACAATTATACGCCAGAAGTCATCGCCAATATTGACAAATCATTGGAAATGATCCGTTATCAAATGGACATCGGGCTTCCTGTCAATCCCTCAATTTTCATCAGTGACATTATGAAGGCACAGCCAGAAAAACTGCTTATCACCACGTCATACGCTATGGACGAGTTTCAGGATACAGGTGGTATTGATGCGCTTTTGGCATTCAAGACAGTAAATCCGATGAACGCCTCCCTGCTCATCGGCGGCATTCAGATGCTTGCGACTCTATCCCAGGTTGCCAAGTCAACGATAATCGAAAATGGAATCACCGTTGTCTTCAGCAATAACAATACCTCCCTGACTCTACAGTTTCTGGAGGGAAACACGATATTGCTGTTGGGTCATACAACCACAGTTCATTCAATCAAGGAAGGAAAGAGTTCACCGCTGACATTGACACTGCCTCAGCCTGCCACTATAAGCAATGTTCCTTTCTTCATTCACATGGCCCTTCCTCCTGAAATGCAGGCCTATCTCATTGATATTCTGCCAGAAGGCTTTCCACTTGAATTGCTGCATATCAACACGGCCACACTGCTGTTGGATTATGAAAATCTTTTGAATATCTCCTTATTCGCCACATTCCGCACTCAGGAAAGCGCAAATGGAATTGCAAGTTTCATTTCACAACAACTTGAACAATCAATCACGCGCTACAAGGATGAACCGACGCTCAGCAAATATCTTCGCATGATCAATGTCTCCACAAACAACGCAAACTGTTCCATCACGGCTAAACTGCCTTGGCAGATTTGCGTGAGTTCCATCCCCGCAGCCTTGCTTCTGCCCGCATTGTCAAAAGCCCGCGAAAAGGCACAAGGCATCACCTGCACAAGCAACTTGAAGCAGATTGGACTCGCCATCGTATTATTCGCCGATGATCATGACGACACACTTCCCGCAGCCGACACATGGGAGAAGGATATTGCCGAATACCTTGGTGACACCAAATACATGCTCTGCCCCGCCGTACCTGAAAACAAATACATCTATCTTGGCAAAAAAGTCAAGCAGAATACCATTGTCAATCCATCCAGAACCATCCTTGTCATGGAGGACTTCGGGAACCATAAGCGTTCAAAAAAAGTCAATCTGCTCTTTGCAGACGGTCATGTGGAAAGCGCGTCCCTTGATGACGAAGCAGATATTGAAGAACTTGCCAGAAAACATGATTTTCAAATCATTAAATAACCAACGATAAGGAGATTATATATGATGGACGCTTCTGTTGTAAATTCAGTGATGACAACCATCATCGCCACTCTGACGCTACTCACGTCTTTCTTCCAGGATACCGTCAAAAATACCATTCCAATTAAGCCGATGAGTCCTGACTTCATCGCCGCAACAACCGCCCCCATGCAGTTCAAGGGCACTCTTGACTGCCAGCGTGTCTTTTCCCCTGAAACCGTGGACGCAGCCTCCATCGTCGCGGAAATCTGCAAACTCTACGCCATTTCCTCTGAAGAGCCCGACGCCGCCGAAATCGCTGCCGTAATCGACAAATTGCTATTCAAAGGACCGCAATACATCACTGCGGGACTGTCCATCCCTGAAGACGGCGGCGAACCAATCTTCTACGCCGCCATCCAGTTCAAGGACGCCATCAAGCCAGATTTGATCACCGACATCAACAAGGCTTTCGAGGCTTTTCCATTCCATGCCATCAGTGACAATGTCATCGTGTCAACAACCATCAAAAGCCATGACGCCAAAGTCATTCCGCAAACCGCCATCCTTCCAGAAGGGGCATTTTTCCGCTTGACAGCGGACATCACGACACTTGACGCCCCAGGAAATGCACTTGCAGAACTAATGGACTCGCCCATCCCCGAATTCGCCTCCGCCCGCTATGCCACCATCACCTTCGCTGACACACTCACGATTGAAGCGCGATTCGCCGAAGCCGCAGGCGCGCAGGCAGCAGCCAAAATCGTCTCCAAGACGCGCAAGAAACTTCTCAAGGAATTTGCCAATTACCCTATCCACAACAGTGAAATCAGAAAAATCGCTGTCAAACAGATGCCTGTGTCAAATGAAGACGGGCGCGGGGCCTTCAGCGTGAATACCTCCGTTACCTACGATGCGTTGAATGCCCTTGTTACGGCTGTCGGGAAGAAGCCAGACAAGTTTGCAGAGGCAGTCCTTGGCACGCCTGCCATGTCAACGGAAAACGGGAAAAACAGCAAGGCCATGACCATCAAATGCCAGAACAACTTGAAGCAACTTGTCCTTTGCCTTGTCCTATACGCCTCTGACAACGATGATATCCTTCCAGCGTCAAGCAACTGGCAACAAGTACTCAAGGATTATATCGAAGACGCAAAGATCCTGAACTGCCCTGCAACACAAAAACAGTATCACTATATGCTGAACGGCCAGAGAATGACCGAAATCAAACACCCTGACAAAACCATTGTTTTTTATGAGGACTTCGACAATCATAAGGATTTCGCCATCATCGCTTTTATCGACGGCCATGTCGAACAGGTCAAACTCAATGGTGCAAAATCCATCGAAGAACTTGCTGCCGCAAATAATTACATTATTCTAAAATAGAGAAACAACAATGACTCCAGAAAAAGGTGACAAGGCAATTCACGTCGGCAGACACGATGTCGCAGATGCTTTCAGACGAGTTGGTGCTATTCCAGGAGACACCGTCATGTTCCATGGTTCCCTTAGTTCGATGGGCACCGTCGATGGTGGCGTAACTACCGTCTTTGACGGTATCCTCGATGCAACTGCCCCCAACGGCACTGTTGCCATGCCAAGCCTCTGGTATGACGGCTCCGATGAACTCCGCCACCCCGAACGATTCGACATAAAAAACTCTCCCACATGGGTCGGAGCACTCGCGGAAGGCCTTCGGACAGACCCGAGAAGCATCCGCAGCAACCATTGGACGCACTCCGTCAGTGCCATCGGGGCACGAGCCGCAGAACTCTGCGCGAACCACGGAGCATACGGCGAACGGCCATCCCCCTGGAGCGAGACAGCCTTCGCCGTCAGCAGCCCATGGCAACGTCTCATCGATTGGAACGCGCTCTACTGCCTCATCGGCGTCGATCTCCGTGTCTGCACCATCAAGCATCTGATCGAAGGGATGCTTGTCGAACATGCACTTGACCACGTCCCCGCAAGCCGACGCCAGGAATTCCGCAATCTCCAAACACGTGACGCACAGCCGCGTATCCCAGGTTGGCCAGCCTTTGACTGCGGGCAGATGATGCAACTGCTTGAGTACAAAAACGTCATCACAAAAACCAAACTCGGCAGCGCAACCCTCCGTGCATTCCGCACGGCTCCCTTTGTCAGCACAGTTCTTGAAGTCATCGAAAACGACCTCACGGCCTGGCTTTCGCCAGAGTTCCTCGAATGGCGACAGAAGTGCATAGATGCAAATAAGAATTAGTCTTTTTTTCATACCCCACCCCAAAAAGGAATCAGACAATGAAACACACCCTGCTTGCACTCTTTTGCATCATCTCTCTGATGGCGGTATCCTCGCCAATCTTTGAATCAATAGCCGTCCACACACAAAAGGGCATCGCCTATCTTGATCGCAACGGCACTGAACCCATCCACGATGATTTCACCGAGGGGCTTTCCAAATGGACAGTTGTCAATTATGAAAACCTCCTCACCATCAAGACAGAGGTGCTTGAAGGTGAAAACGCCTGCGTCATCTCATTGAAACGAGCCAAATGCGACAACGCATGGGAACTTGGCTCCAAACCATTCAAAGTCATCCCAGGTTCCGATTTCACCATTGCCATCCGCGCCCGCGGAACCATCAACATGGCCTTCCCGCATGGTCATGGCAACAGTTACAAAAACTCCATCATCTGGTACGACAAGGACGGCAAGGAACTGGACATGCCCTTCCCATACGCCTTCCCCACAACCAATGACAAATGGACCAATACATATATTGATGGCTCCGTGCCAGACGGTGCAGACACCGCCGCCTTCTTTATCGGCGCAGACGGCCCGAACTTCGACCCCGACGACACGCTCGCCATTTCCAAAGTCACCTTGTTTGTACGAGATGCCTCCCTGCCATGCGTCCCCGAGGGTTCGTTCATCTCCGCGCCCATCCTGACCGACAGTCCTGCACAGACATTCTCCTGGGACGCAGAGACCCAAAACAACGGCATCCTCAAATTCCAACTTGCCTTTGCCGACGACAAGCGCGGCATTCCAGGCGATTTTTCAGATTTTACAGGCCCAGATGGCACCGAAAATACATTCTACACCACCAGCGGAACCGTCATCAAACCCGCAAAGCCATGGGTACGCTACAAGGCGTTCTTTACATCCAACGGCTCGCACACGCCGCTTCTCAAGTCCGTCACCATCGGCAATACCACCCATGGTTCATGGACAAACGGCGATTTCTCCTCGCCAAAACTCGTCATGCTGACAGAATCCCCAAACCAGCACCCCGAACTGCCGATTCGTTTCCGCATCGACGATGAGTCGCCAATTGACTGGACGTCCTTCAAATGCTTCTTCGACCAGGAAGATGTCACCGCCAAAATCAAGCGTAATGGCAACGAAATCAGTTATCAGGAAGACAAGCCATTCTCGCAGCCTGGCGTCAGCATGAACCCGTTGCGCTGGAATATCGGAAACTATGAGAACCGCCTGACCTTTAATCGTCTAGAAGACATCTCAAACGCCGTCCGCGTTGAACTGCGTGGCGAAAAGGAATGGGACACGTCATTTGCCATTACCTCCATGCCGATTCCCGTCTTTTCCGAAAAGGAATATACCTTCCGCATCCGTGTCCGCCACAACATGGACCTCAAAGGCAAGGAACCGAGCCGCAACAAAATCGTCTGGCTTGACAAGGAGTTGAAGCCTATCGGCAAGCCTGCCGCCGTCATTGAGTTCGGCCCCGCCACCACAGATTGGATCACCTACGAACACAAACTCACACCGCCAGCCGATGCGCGCGCAGTACAAGTCAACATCGGTTTCGATGTTCCAATCATCCATGTCGGAGAATTCTTTGACATGGACAGCCTCCAGATTGACGGTGCCATTCCCGAAACACAGGCGACCAGCACATCCATCCCGCACATCCACACGTTGGAAGTCTCTGGAAAGGACATCTTTGGCAATTCCTTAGCGGATGACCGAACCATGTTCTTCGGCGAATCCGTGAAAAAGAATATCGTCACCATGCGCGATGACGGTTTTGTGCTCATTGATGGCAAGCCGTTCTTCCCAATCGGTCTTTACGGCATGTCCGAAAAGCCCTTTAACAACAATTCGTATGACAAGGCATTCAAGGACCTCCGCGCCAATGGCTTCAATTTCGCCCACACCTATAAGGACTGCGGAAATGGCCCCAACCGTCAGCACTTTCTCGATACAGCCGCCGCCAACGGCATCAAGGTCTGGGTTCCCCTCGCAGGTGGTCTTGTCGACTGCACACTCCGCGAACGTAACCACCCCGCCATCCTCGCATGGTACCTCGGCGACGACACCGCCACACACATCCCAGCCGATGTCGTTCGCAGAAACCATCTGAAATGCCATGCCATCGACAATGCGCACCTTACAACACAAGCCGACGCCGTCGGCGGCTACTATACGAACCGCTACATCCCATACGTCCATTCGACGGATTCGTTCATGCCTGAAATCTACCCCGTGACCTCCCCGACGCCCCTCCCAGTGGAAGTTCCCGCCGTCATCAGGGACATGAAGGCCTGCCAATATGCCCTCCGCCTCAACGGCTCCCCCGTCAAGACCTTCTGGGCGATCATCCAGCACTTCAAAGGATACTCAAGTTGGAAGCGCTTCCCGTCATTTGCCGAACTGCGCGCCATGAGTTATCTTTCCATCATCCACGGGGCTCACGGCATCACGTGGTACACATATGGCGGCAACGACACGACCAACCTTGGCGTCGCGTCCTCCCCCGAGAGATGGAACGAAATCTGCACGGTCGCACGGGAACTTTCATCCCTCTCATCCAAAATCACCTCACGAAACGCCAAAACTCAGCCAAATGCAAAGGTGATTGAAGGCCCGCAAACCGACGGATTGAAGTTCCCCTCCATCAATTGCCTTCTCAAGGACAACGACGGAGACAAAATCCTCATGACCGCAAACTCATCAAACGAGCCTATCAAGGCACAGATTTCGCTCAAGGGCTTCAAGAGCGCGGACGTGCTCTTCGAGAACCGCACCGTCCAACTGGACAATGATGGCAACCTCATTGATGATTTCGCACAATTCGGCGTCCATATCTATAAACTGAAGAAATGAGTTGACCTGATAAAGCGAATCGCAGAATGTCCTTCTGAAAATAACCTCTCAATCCTGAACAATAGAAACAACAGAGACACCCATGCTCATCAAAGTCCTTGGAAGTTGCAGCGGCACTGAGCCAATGCCTGATAGACACCATGTTTCATGGCTCCTCGACACAGGTGACGGCATCTATTGGTTCGATGCTGGAGAATGCTGTTCCTACCGTGCCCATATTGACGGCATCAGCATTCTCAATATCCGCGCGCTTTTCATTTCCCACACGCACATGGACCACGTCGGAGGACTTCCAGAACTGATGTGGACATTGCGTAAACTGGAATATCGCAGCGGACAACCCAAGCCTTACGGCGGCTTCGACATCTTCATTCCCGAAATGGATCCGCTTGACGGTGCACTGAAAATGCTGAAACATACCATGTCCAGAAAGACTTTTGAAATCCGCCCTCACCTCGTTCCAGACGGCGTTTTCTTTGACGACGGCAGAGTACAAGTCGAGGCGAAAGGCAACATGCATATCGGCGACCCAGCACTCTCCAAGTCGTACCGCATCCGCCACAATGGCAAAACCATCATTTATTCAGGCGATGTCAAGGACATCAGCGAACTGGCGGATTGGCTAGATGAACCATGCGACCTCATGTTCATGGAAACAGGGCATCATGCAGTCCAGGCGGTCTGCGATTACATCGCCGCCTGCCCCGCCGTACAAAGACTTTGGTTCATCCACCATGGGCGCGACATCCTCTACCACACAGATGCCTGCCGTCAACTCGCCGCATCCATTCTTGGCGATCGCGTTCATATTGCAGATGATGGTGATGAACTCGTTCTATAGTCAATTACCGTCCTGACAAGAAAAAGAAACTGCTGAAGATATTCACTAAAACGGCATTACGGATATCCATGTGACCTATCCGTAATGCCGCGATGTTGTTTGATTATGCAGATACTGGCTTATAGTCTGATATCCCAGCCATTGCGATTGTAGGGACGCTTGAGCCAGGCGGGATCGCCAGTGCCATTGGCGAAAGTGCACTTGACTGGATCCCAGTCGAAACTGACGTCATAGACATAACTGATATTGCAGAGTTGGCAGAGAATCGCGGAACGTCCACCGACACTCGCAGGAGCGATTGTCGGCTTGCGCGAAACGCAGCATTCAATGAAATTCTGCTCATGGGACAGACTCTTGTAAAGTTGGACAGGCGCATCATCAAGTTTGAAATAACTTTCGAGCGTATCAAGCGTCAAGGCGAGGCGGTTGTCCTTTTTCTGATTCGGATCCGTGCCATACTCTTCTCCAATTGACGAGGCGATTTTCTTCATCTTGTCGAAGGACGCATCTTCAAGTGCGGCGCGAATCTGTGCCGTCGGCTTCACACCCTTGCCCAACCAGACGGCAATGCGACCTCTGTTGACGGCGACAATGCCCTTGGTTCCGTAGAAGACCGTGCCCCATGCCCCGAACGCATGATGCGTGAGAATGGTGCCGTCTGCAAACACGAACTTCATGCCGAACTGGCGGCGCCCGCCATGGAACGGATTAACCGAATGCGGCTCGTCCGAGCAGATGATTTTCACGGGACCAGATTCGTCAAGGTCAAGTCCCCATTGGGCGATATCCAGATGATGTGCGCCCCAGTCGCCGTTATAGCCGATGGCGTAATTGTCATCGATACGCCAGAACATTGGATAGAACTTGTTCACGCCACGAGGTGCGCACTGGTCTGAATAAGGAGACCAGGGGGCGGGTCCCAGCCACATGTCCCAATCGACATCAGGATTGGGTGCTGATTCCGTGGCAATATCCTGTGGCTTGCCTTCTGCGCTATTCCACTGGCAGAAGAAACGATGCGGCTGTGAAGGGCCACCATGATTCGCGGGGAATTTCGCATAATCGGTATTGTCCTGCGCAGACGCATTGCCGTAATTGCAATCGACATACTTGACTTTGCCGATGAAGCCATTACGCACAATCATGCAGGCGGTACGAAATTCGCGCCATGAACGTTGCATGGAGCCAGTCTGGAAAATGCGGTGGTATTTCTTCTGCGCTTTCATCACGAGAAGTGATTCCTCAACAGAATATGTCAGAGGCTTCTCGCAATAGACATCCTTTCCTGCCTTCATGGCCGCACAACAGATGTAGGCATGCCAATGGTCAGGCGTCGCAATGCAAACTGCATCAATGCCCTTGTCGGCAATGATGTCGCGAAAATCCGCAACGGCCTTGCATTTTGCCAGACGCGCCTTCTTATTGCTCCTGTAATATTCATTCACAAAGTCTGTTCCCGCCTCACGCCGCACTTTGTCACAGTCGCATACGGCCTTCACGACGACATTGTCCTGCATGATCATTTTAGGAACAAGGACTGTACGCGCCTGGATTCCATAACCGATAAAGGCGAGATTGACAATCCGCCCACTTTGCTTCTTTGAACTCGTTGGAGTGCACTGTATTGCAGGACCTGA
>JAGCTA010000479.1 GCA_017963875.1 Victivallales bacterium
ACCAAGTTTGGATATCGGTCTGGCTCCTTTTGCGCGGCCCGCAACATCTCTGGATCAACGGTATCAATCTGCAGATAAAGGCCTCCCTGCTGCAAAAAGCTTTTCAGAACGGCTGCCAGGATACCACTCGCATTCGCCAGTTTCCGAAAACCTGCCGAAAGCCGCAAATCCAAGGGACAGCCGTTCGGTGTCCTAGTAAAGTCCATTCGGCAATAGGAGTTCAAAACAGAAGTAAGAGGACTTTTGTCCGTTCCAGGCGTTGGGCTGAGATTTGGCGCAAGATATTCATGAGCATGTTTGCCGAATGCCGTTGCAAGGCGATTTGGCGCACAGGAAATCTCCCGTCCAAACGTGCTGACTCCCACTGGAGTACGAATATACCCCACGGGATCGAGTTCATGAAGAATACCCGTACAATCATCGAAAAGCCGCTTCATCAGTGAATCCATTTCTGGGTTGTCGTTGCCGTAGTAGTGGAGGGAATTGGCAAAACGCCGCCTAAGATCCTCATGTTCCTTCCAGTCATCCCGCAAGATCTTCACCAGCTTCGAAAGAGCAACGAGTTTCTGTTCAAACACCAATTTCTTGATGGCGTAAAGACTGTTCGCCACATCAGGCAATCCCATCATGTGCGGCGAAATCACCCGATATTTCACGCCATCAAGCGTGTAGGAACAGCCGTATTCACGGCAGGTCGGCATCACAAGAGACAGCGTGACATCGGCAAATCCATAGTTTTCAGGATAATCCGACGGTTTTTGCTTCCCAGGAATACAACTCTTTTCAATAGCCTCTCGCCATCTGTCGCGAAGAAGCCTAAACCGCATCAAGTATGCCTGATAGAGAGATTCAAAACTCGTGGGTGGTTCAGGAGTGTCGAAAAGTACCTTCTGAAGAGGCAACAATACATCCTTTGGCATGTATCCAAAACGTGTTTGTCCTGGAATCTGTATTTCCCAGCAGCCATCATTTGTGAATCGACGCGCCTCCCTCTCTCCGATTCCAAGCTCAAGCAATCCCTTAAGTATCACAGGTTCGTGGTAAACAGAGACGATTCCCCCGCCCAGCAGCTGAACATCCGCGATTCGGCGGAACAACTTGTCGGAGGTGTACTGGTTGAGCCGCACCGTGACAGGATAATCGCTAATGTGCAGTTCCTCGATGATGTCCAACACTAGAAACGTCACTTCATTCTCAATTTGATTTCCATTGGCATCAACGCCCGATAGGATGATGTTCTGGTAGTTCTGAGCATCGCCCGAACCAGGCGTAAACTGGCTGTTCTCACATAGGCCAAAGCACCATTCCGTCCCTTTTATCCAGAAATGAGCCAGGTACTCTCTCGCCTCGTCAAGTGTGATTTTTCCTGCATCAAGATCTTTATTTAAATATGGTCCAAGGTACTCGTCAATCCTGCCAAGGCCAGACCAATTGCCACAAAGACGCTGAAACTCCCAGAAACTCCAAAGTGACTGTACGGCTTCAGGAAATGACCGTGGCGGATATTCAGGCACATTTCGTAGATGGGCAATGATTCTACGGATAGTGTCTTTGTGCTTCTTCATTGCAGGGTCACTCAAAAGCTCTTCATAAGTAGCAATATAGCGTCTAGTCCAAATGCGCATTGCCTCAATAACATCAAGCAGGGCATCGTAGAAAACGACCTGTTGCGATGTGGCAGTTTTTTTATAGTCCAAATCTCGCGTTCCAATCCAGACAATCCAAGACGGATTGCGTTGCCAAAGTCAGCTGTAACATGTGAAATCGAACTGCCATATCCACCCCAAGCCTTGTTTTGTGGATAGCCAGGAATACGATGCCCACAACTCTCGATATTCGGGGCATCTCCTGCCAGCAATTCCTCTGGCAGTATGTTCAAGCGGCACCTCTGTGCATTAAGCAGGGCCATTTTGCCGTGTACCGTTTCAGGTGGTGTCCCATCAGGTAGATACAACTCTGACAGGGAAAAACCACAAGGCTGCAACCGTGACTGATACATCCCAGCCAAGTAACGCCTCGCCAAGGCACAAGTTTCCGCACATAAACGGTGCGGCAGCTCTTCAACCAAGGGATTCAATCGAATATCTGACATCATCACGCTTCCTGTATCTGCCTATATACTATAATCAATCATTAGCAAACTACAGTCCTTGCAGAGCCATACGTTGCTTGACAAGCGTACCATCAGCTCCCAAAACATCTATGACCTTTTGGAAAATCATGTCGTTTGGCATATTCATACCTTTCAGCACACAAATAATACCATCTATTTCACCAAGCTCATGTCCCGTCTTTTCCCCTTCCAAACGTCCCTCCTGACGTCCCTCCAGACGTCCCTTCTTCATACCAATTTCAATGCCTTCCTGACGACCAAGTTCGATGCAATATTCTTTAAGTTTCATATTATCCTCCAAAATGGTAGTTGTATCTAACTGTTCTAGACTAAAGTTGTAGTTGGTGATTTTCTGAAAAAGTGGAACGGAATGCGGGTTAAGACCACCGCAACACTCCTCTGAAAGAATGCCCTCCAGCAGCCGTGCATTATCGTGTGCGAATTTCGCACCGTACAGGATGCCACGCAGATCGGTGCTCAACTTTCGAAGTTCCTCTGGCGACATGGAATATGGTTCGATGAGATTCAACCGATAATCAGATATGAAGCATTTGAGACGTTCATCCTGAATATCAAGCAAATCGTGGAGGGTGCGTGCACCCGACCAAGCCGTATCCGACAGATACACAACTAGAGTAATCACTGGCTTCAGCTTGTCTCCAGGCAAAAGGTCAGTGATGAAGGGAATGTTCTTGCCAGCCTCCACGTCTTCGCCTTTTTTGGGACGACTATACCTTATCGTCTGAACCTGGCTATTGTAACGAAGGGCATCATACGTCATCGTCCTAACGGGCATTCCGTAGTCGGGCTTTGTCTGCTCCTCGATGGCAAGAATCGCATAGCTGGCCTCTTTCCCTCGCTTACAGGCAAACTGCTTGACAAGGTCACGGCGACGCTCAAACGCCTTCCCTACCAGTCCTAGATGGCTTGGTAATAGCATCTCGTTCGGATCCATCGGGGTGAGGGAATCTGGAGTGATGACTGGCTTGCCATCATAGAGGAAGTAATTGAAGGCATCTGCAAATACTTCAGGGTTGCTGAAATACTCCCGTGAAAGCGCATCCACGCTCTCAGCAGGAACTTGTTCTCTTTTCCTGCGAGAATTGCTTCCCGCTTTTGGTGAGTTGTCGCTCATAATCGTTCTTCTCCTTTGTCAGGCGAATGACTTTGAGACGACATCCCCCATTCAAGGGAATTGCCTTGAAAAAGCAACACTAAT
>JAGCTA010000480.1 GCA_017963875.1 Victivallales bacterium
GACAGTTTTGCAAAAGCGCTCGTGGAAATCATGGCGGTTGACGCCTTTGAGTAGGACTGGCTTGCCGTTGACGAGCAACTGGCGATTACTGACCTTCAGGCTGCGGAATCCAAAACGGACGGATACGATATCCACAATAGTATTGTCAGGAGCGATTAGCGTTGCGACAAATGTATAAAGGTTGGGCGTTTCATCAGACCAAAGGTCGGGACGCTTGAATGTAACGGATGTTTCGATTCGGTTGCCACGGTTGGAAGAGCCGCAGAGGAGTGATTCTGGTACGGTCATGTCCAGTGCTCCTTCTGGAATGGCGGTGCCGTCAGGCGCAAATGTCTTCGAGGTGATTCGCCAGCCAGGTTCTGGTTGTCGGTCGGTGAAGGCGACACGCATTTCAAGTTTCAGCGTTCCGTCAACGAAATCATCATTTGGGGTGGCGTTGCAGAAGACATCCTGTATTGTGACCTCTGCCGTGGAATACAATGTGACATCGCGGTGGATGCCTGCCATCCACCAGTGGTCCTGGTCTTCCAAAAATGACCCGTCAGACCAACGGATGACCTTGACTGCAAGTATGTTTTCACCAGAAGAAACAAGTTCGGTGATGTCAAATTCAGATGGGGTGCGGGAATCCTTGGCGAAGCCGACTTCCTTGCCATTGACATAGACAAAGAAAGCGGATTCAACGCCTCCGAACCGAATGACGGTCCGACGGTGGAGCCAGGTTTCTGGAAGAGTGAAAACTGTTCTATACAATCCAGTGGGGTTTTCCGCGGGTACATGCGGAGGATAGTCGGGGAAGGGCATCAGGCTGTTGGTGTAATGCGGATGGTCGAAGCACTGCGTCGTCCAGTTCCCTGGAACAGTGATGTCATCCCATGTGCGTGTATTGACGGATGGCTTCATGAATGTTCCAGTTTCAGGGGCATCGGGGGAGGCCGCCAGTTTGAATTTCCAGTCGCCATTCAGACTGATGAACCAGGGAGATTCTTTGAAATCACGGTCGCGTGCGGCATCAATGGAATCATAGTGGTGGAATGACGCATGGGCAGGAAGACGGTTGACCGAACAGATTTCGGGGGTTTCCCATAATTTTAGGTTGGGGATATTCATAAAAGCTTACTTTGGGTGGTATTTGGGATGTGTTTGCCGAAGAATCAATGGATTGGAATTATGGAAAATATAGCACAAAAACTTGTTAAAACCCATAGTTGTGCTATATTTTATGAGTTTTATCTCGATTAGTCGCTTCCATTGTGTCAACACATTGGATTTTCATGCGTTTGGCTTACAGACCTGTGCAGGCATGGAAAATAGTCAAGGGCGGCGCCAGTTAACATCGGGAAGGAAGCACGAAAACAGAAAGGAAAAGTCATTATGGCAGAAAAGAAACCAAGTGTCAAAGGTGCGAAACACACACTGTGCCGTCGCGTCGGCTATTGCTTGTGGGGAATGCCGAATTGCCCGACTAACAGCCGTACCATCAAAACGAAAGAAGGTGGCGAAGCCGCTTCCTCCCCGAAAGCATATCCAGCGGGTCAGCATGGTCCAACCAAACGCCGCGGCAAGTTGTCCACATACGGCGAACTTCTTATTGAAAAGCAGAAGTTGCGTACATACTATAATTTGACCGAGCATCAACTTCGGTTCATCTATGAGAATTCCAAGCGTGGCGAAGGTGTCACTGGTGACAAACTGCTCCGCAATCTTGAAATGCGTCTGATGTCCGTTGTTTACCGTTCAGGTCTTGCACCGACTATTTTTGCGGCTCGCCAGATTGTCTCCCATCGCCATATCTTGGTTGACGGCAAGATTGTTGACCGTGCAAGTTACCGTGTCAAGCCAGGCCAGGTGATCAGCATTGATTCGGCGAAATCACCTCAAATTGCTGACATCGCCAAGAACAGCGATGCAGTTCTTCCAGCATATCTTGAAAAGGACAAGGAAAACTGCAAAGTGACCGTCACACACGAGCCACTGCCAGAGGAAATTCAGACAGGCGTTGCTATCACGAAGGTTATTGAGTACTACGCACGATAATCGCTCCCCGACCACGGTGCTTTTTCAAGGGCACCGATGTTTCCATAGCCGCAGATTTTTGTCTGCGGCTTTTTTCACCGTTGGAAATACTGGGAATTTTCCATGCAAACAGAAAAAGATACTACAGTTATTCTAGCCAATGGGACATTTCCATCATCGCAACGTCCACTTGAAATTCTCCGTAGTGCGGCCCGTGTCGTCTGCTGTGACGGCGCAGCGGATGCCTGTCTTGCCGCTGGCTTTTTGCCAGAAGTGGTCATTGGAGACTTGGACAGCCTCCCGAAGAATTTGACTGAAAGGCTTTCAGAGCGGATAGTCCACGTTTCCGAACAGGAAACGAATGATCTGAACAAGGCGCTTCGATACTGTCTGGAGCACGGTTGGGATAGTATTGTCATTTTGGGCGCGACAGGGAAACGCGAAGACCATACGCTGGGCAATCTTTCCCTCCTAGTTGATTTTTCTGAGAAGATACCTGATATCTCCATGGTTACAGATGACGGAGAATTCATCGTACTTCGCCACTCTGGAACAAGTTCATGTCGATGCGGTCAGCAGATTTCGATTTTTGCCATGGAGCCTGACACACACATTGAATCAAGGGGACTCAAATATCCATTGAACGGTCTGGCACCGACGCGATGGTGGCAAGCGACGCTCAACGAGGCGCTTGGGGATTCCTTTTCCCTCCAGTTCCCGGATAACCATCCGTTGTTGATTTACAAGGCATTCTGAGTTTTTCCTGAATCCGTGAAGCCCTACAATGGCGGTCGATTTTATTGTCATGTCTTCCGCCTTTGCCAAAGGCTATGGCGGGACAAGCATGTATGTCATATACGCGCCCTCAACCTAGAAATCGCCTCGCCATTCAGCACTTCACGGATTCAGGTTTTATTATTCTCTTCAATCCTTCAGTTTGTAGATATGGACCTCGTAGGGCAGGAATTTGTCTGTGACGGCACCGTTTTCAACGGTGACTTTACGGTCTTTCTCATAGAGAACGATGCCTTGGGCGAGTCCAGGCGCTTCGATTCGCGCTTGGACGGGTGCGTAGGCGGAATTGAGCGCGAAGATGTATGTGAAGCCATCATGCTTTCGAACTGTGACGCTGATGGCATCATTCTGAAGGGCGTCCTTGGCGGGGCCGTCAAGGATGGTGACGGCAGGGGCGGGCGTTTCTTCACGCTGCGTAATGACTTCGACGAGTAGGGCGATTTCCTTTGACATGCGCCTGATGTTGTCACGCGTCTCTTGTTTGTACATGAAGCCGTGAATGAAACGCTTGGTTTCATAACGGTAGGAATACCACTGGATGCCTCTGGCTCCAAGGATGATGGAACCCCACGTCATCGCGCGGAGTTCCTGCCAGGTCGGGAAGCGTTTCCATGTTGCTTTCTCAAACGTCTCGCACCAACCCTCGAAATACTGCACGACGCCCCATGTATTCTTCGGGGCAGTTGCCAAATCGCGGATGTCCCGAGCGATGGTCTTCATGTCGTCAATGACGAGAGGCACGCATTCGCGGGCATTCTTTTCAGAGAAGTCACGGACGGGATAGAGTTCGGGGCGGAAGGAGTCGGTGAAGTTTACGACGGGACGGTAGCGCGACGTGTCGTCAGCCGCCGCGACAGGGGCAAATGGATGGACAGCGTCGACGGGGTCCGCCTGGACGGTCGGGTGGTAGGGATCGACCGACTTGATGGCCTCGTATTTCATCCTCATATCTTCGGGTGTGTTATGGTCCAGCGTATCATCGCCTACATACCATGCCAAGACGGCGGGATGGCGGTATTCCCTTGCGATGTTCGAGAGCATGACATCCAGGTTCTTGTCGTTTGCGCCGTTGATTGAGCCTGGCATCACATACATCTTCAATCCGTATGAGGCGACTTTGTCCATGTATTCGGCGAATGTTTTGTTGCGTGCGCTGTACACGGTGTTGAACCCAGCCTCCTTGAGCCATGTGAAGGCGTTATCTAGATTGTAGTTGTTGACGGGCAACGGGATGACATACGGGGCGGCAATGGGGAAGAACGGCTTGCCATCCAGAAGCATCTGGCCGTCGTCGCGCAAGGAGATGACGCCGGCCGAGCTCAAGGCCGTGACCGAGTACGAGGAGGCGATGGCCAACGGCATGAAGAAGGTGCGCAACCTCCAGAAGGC
>JAGCTA010000481.1 GCA_017963875.1 Victivallales bacterium
CGTGTGGCAGTGAAACCAGTTTGCCCATGACCGCAGTCTGGAAACGATTCAACCCCAATTTGCTCATTTCAATGAAAATGGAACTCGACGCCAGAACACGGAGACAGATGGTCTCGCCGAAACGTGTCGGCATGATGGAAACACGCAAGTCGGAAGTCTCGCCGTTCACATTCAGGCGGATACGGCCATCGTGCGGAAGACGCTTTTCCGCGATGTTCAAACGCGCCATGATTTTAATACGGGAGACAATCGCCTCGTGGAGTTCGACCATGCTCGGCGGCGTTGGAATCTCGCGCAACATGCCGTCGATTCTGTAACGCAGTTTGACCTTGTCCCTGAAAGGCTCGATATGAATATCGGTCGTATGCAGTTTAATTGCCTCGGCGATGATTTCATTGACGAGTTTGATGATTGAAGCATCGTCCGTCCCAGCCGTCGCTGTGACATCCTGCTCCTCTCTGTCAACCAACGCATCGTCCGCCTCAATGCCTTCAGCACGCCGCTCCTTGGTCAACTGCAACACCTGCCCTGCCCCAAGGCCATAGATTTTCTTTAACGTATTGTCGATTTCCTTTGGTGTCGCCAAGACGGGATCAAGCCTGACACCAAGCACCAGGCGCAAATTGTCCCGTTCACGCATGGTCGGCATATTGGCAAAAGCCGCCCTCAATGTGCCGCGTTCAAGATGCAATGGCACAAACTGGAAATGCAGTGCGACCTTGGCTGGCACTTTCTGAGTGGCCAACTCGCTGATTTCGGTTTCGCTAAGAATGACAAAAGGCAGCCCCGTCGTCTTACTCAACGCCTGGTAAACTGCTTCCTGGGAGGCAAAGCCCAAATCGAAAATTGCCTGTGCAGGCGTGCATTGCGCACGCCTCACACGGCGACGCACCTGATCCGCCTGCTCTTCCGTCAATACACCTTGCGATTGCAATACTTGCAGCAAATCGCCGCCTAACATCGATTCCATATTTCCAATTTCCTGTTTTTATACGTTCAACATAGTCTGCATTACTGGGGAATGCTGATTGTCGTCGGTTTCTTCTGGCGAATTGGGACCTTCACTTCCTTGTCGCCTGAATGAACAACCACAACCCTGTTCTTGTCAAAGGATTTTATCTCAAGCAACCCGCCAAGAATCTTTTCACCGATGCGCAATCGCGCCTTGAATGTGTTTTTCTGCTTTTTGGATATGATTTCGCTGACATACAACTGTGCAGCAGAATCCCCTCCGTCAATGCTCATGTTGCCGACATAACGCAATTCGACGACTCGCGGTGGCTTCGGCGGCGTGGGTTTCGGCTTCGGCGGTGTCGGCTTCACGGGTTCCACTTTGCCTGGCTCCGTCTTCTGCGGCGTCGGCTTTGGAGGCTCTGTCTTCTGCGGCGTCGGTTTCGGCGGTTCCGTCTTGCCTGGTTCCGTCTTCTGCGGCGTCGGCTTTGGAGGCTCCGTCTTCTGTGGTGTCGGCTTTGGCGGTTCCGCCTTGCCTGGCTCCGTCTTCGGCGGTTGCTTCCATGGTGGCTTCGGTGGCGGTGGTGGCGGCTCTGGCTTGACGAACTCACAACTCATCGGATTGATTCCAGAAGGAAGATTCGGCACGCTGACGCCATCCAGCCTTGCCACCTCGTAATAGTACGGCAATTCTGGCTTTTTCTTACGCTCTGTCTCTTCCTCTTCCTCGGCATTGAGATACTTATAGGCATAATATCCGCCTATGCACGCAATCACCACCGCTATTCCAAGCAGCAGATTGCGCTCCCATTCCTTGCCTATTGCTTTTAAAAAGTCATTCATTTGAATTCAACTCTTCAATTAATATTTGCCAGATGGACTGGTTCGCATCAAATCCCCAAGGGCTTCTCTGAGGCCTCTTCTTCCTTCGGAACACTCTTGCGCTTCTCACCCTCGGGATTATTCAGTTTTTCAAGTTCCTCCTTCATCTTGTCAACCTCAGGCTTGACAAATCCCGTACTGACGAATGTCACCCTGATTTTCTCCAGATGAACACGCTTGGCATCCTCCTGGCTGGCCACCAACTGGGAACGACCCGCTGTCATCAATTGCGGTTTTACTGTCTGTATCTCCATATTAGTCAGCGTATAACAGCGTTTATCGGCTTGAAGTTCCGAGGCAAACGCAGCAAAATCCGCCATCTCGCCGCTCGCTGTAATCCTCAATGGAATCTCCAGCAGATATGGTTCGCCGTCAGAACGAAGGACGTATGTCTTCACTGGCAATGTGTAAATCTCAGAAGCGTGGATTCTTACGACATCCTCGGTTTCTTCCACAAATATCGAATCCGCCTCTGGCGCATATTCCTCGACCGTCTGCTCGACGGTCATCCGATGCTTCAGAAGCAAATCAACGACATCGCGCGTTAGCAGCAATTTCAATGTCATATTGTAGTAGTTGCCCTCGGAGACCCGCCCCAGTCCATAGACAGATGGGACAAGTTCTATGCTCTTGCTCTGCAAATACTTCTTAACTTCGTCATATTTATCGGAATACGTCTTCTTACCATCTTTCGTGATACTCGGATTCTTTGACGCCTCCTTCACATCGTCAACCATTTTCTGTAGATACCCTGTTGCATTTTCTAAAAGGGCATCGCTCTTCTCTTTTGCCGCAGGCGACTTCTTGCTGCCAATCGCCAACGTGTATAACTTTGTTGCGTTTGCAATGCCTGTTTCGCTGGAATCCCATTCGGATTGCTGGACGGTAGTACGTTCCTTCTCCAAAGCGTCCTTGGATTCATAATGCCGCTCATACAACGGCATCAATATAAAAACATACCCCGCCACAAACGCCGCCAGCAACAGCACCGTCAAAATCAGGAGCACTTTATGCGCCTTCGGCCATGTTTTCTCTAAAGTCGCCATTTCGCCACTATTTTTTCCGTATTGATTCAAGATGTCACTTCTTCTTTTTCTTGCTCTTGCGCTGTTCCTCAAGAGGATTCTCCTTGGGCGGCCTGATGACCGTCTCCCGCAAGCCAAGACGCAGGAAGAAAGGCTTGTAGTCGTATGATTTGAATGCCTCGCTTGTCCTCATGTTCGCAAAACATTTCTCCCAATCCAGCACCGCACGGTTGCGGCATTTTGAACGCTCATCCTCATTCATGACCTGAACTTCACTGAAAAACGACGGACGCTTTTCGCCATTGGCATCCCCATCGTTTTCCAGATTGAGCATGATTTCACGCTCAATGACATTGTGGTTGTCATTCTTGGACATAATTACGCCGACGACATACAGTTTTTCAAGCGGCTTGGCGTCAATGACATTGATTACACCCTGCTCTTCTTTCTGAATCTCCTGCCAGCGTTGCAGCGAATCCGATGGATTGACTTCTGGCTGCTCCGACAGCATCCGCCGCCCCCGTCTGCCGCCATTCGCATTCGATGTGGCTGGCTGAAGAGGAGTTGCCCCGCGAGATTCCCATTGGGCATTGTATTCGTTAAAACTATCTGTGTCAGCCATATAGACACACCAATTAACGCATTCCTTGAAATTCGGGTCCTTGACTGCTGTCTGAAGGCGTTCCAACGCCGTCAAAAAAATCTGTGTGCGGCATGTGCTGGAAACAATCGGCAGGACATTGAGGAGGATTTCAGAATAGTCACGCTTCATGCCATCAAGGACCTGAAGTTGCCTGACGCTTCCACGCATTAACTCCGTATCCTCGTCCATCGCAATAATTTCATCGACAAGTCTCTGGTATTCAAAGAAAAACCATCCAAACAGCACGGCGAACAAAAGGAGGAACGCCGCCACAAGAAATTTCACGCGCTGTTCCCTCTTGTGAATCCATGTCATAGCAAACGGGGTTAGGGAAATCGGCAGTTTCGCCATCCCAAGCCCCTGCAATGCAAGTCCGTATGCAAGAGTGAACTCTGGTTCCGTTTCGCCTGCCGTCTTCAATTGCGGTCCGAGGATTTCCGTTTCGCAGTCATGGCTGATGCTAAGATACGCCCCGACCTGGTCCAGCATCGCGCCGCCGCCGCATATCCAGATTTTCTTGATTTTCTCATTGACCAGCGATTCGTTTTCCGATGAACGCCAATGCTCCAGACAATTGTCCAATTCCCTCAGCAGCACCTGGAAACATGCCATACCCCCTAGAAACGCAGTGGCTTTTTTTTCATCATCCTTCTCCGATGGATCGCCGTTTGGTTCGTCATCGGCGTTGTCATTCAAAAGCGTTTTGGGAAGTTTCAGTCCAAGATGCCCTGATATCGGCGGAGTATTGTCATCAGCAGTGACTGTGGAGTCCGTTCCTTCCAATGAACCGATGCCGCCGATGCCCTCTGGTGTCTTTTCATCGGGAAGAATCTGCTCGCCAGCAGCCACGCCGTTTTCCCCTTGCTTTTCAAGCAGTGCCAGATTAAGGCTTGCCCAGTCGATTTCTCCCTTGAGTTTTCGTTTTTCGGCTTCATCTAGCGTAATGCCAAGTTGTTCGGCAAGTTGCTGTGTCACATTGCGCCCGCCAAACATCATGCTGCCGATATACAGCACCTGCCCTGAACTCATGATGACCAGCGTTGTGTTCTCCGTGCCAATGTCCAGCAATAACTGCACGCCGCCTTCCTGCGATTCCTTCGGATGCAACTCCATGAACGCATTGGCCAAGGCAAGACCATTCATGGCGACATCTTCAACCTTTATCGAGACATCAAGGATTTTGTCAACATAGTCGTTGATATTGGCCTCACGGCAGATGCCGATGAGAACGGGGTTGACACGCCCGTTGCCTGGAGGCATCACCGCATAATCATGGATGAATGAATCATCCGAAAAACCAGACAATTGCGTGGTCTCAAGGGAGACCATCTTCTCCAACTCATCACCTTTCGCCCCTGGCGCAAAGTCGCTGACCTGCATCGTGGACATGTATTGCGGCAGACCGACAACAAGACGCTTGTCAATCAACTTGAGCTCTTTCAGCCAGCCGCTGACAGCCTGAAGCAACTCCTTCTCGTCATCGCCTAGAATACCCTCTTCCCTTGAACGGAATATCTCGGCCTTCTTCACCACGACCTTACGGCCATGACGCGCCAGGCAGATGACTTTCGTGCCTGTCTGTCCGATGTCCAATCCTATTGAATTGCTTCGCTTTATATTCTGCATTATCTAATCCGCCTTGTCTTCCAAGGGCTTACTTGCTTTCCCCTTCTTCCCCACTCGCCTTCACATACTCGCCACGGTTGTTAATCACATTGGCTGTGACAAATATCAGCAGATTCTGTGGCTTGACTTCCGTTGTCGTGCGGCGGAAAAACCAGCCGAGCAAAGGCAAGTCTCCCAAAAATGGAATTTTCCTGACGGTCTTGATTTTCTTGTTATCAATCATTCCGCCAAGAACCACAGTTTCGCCACTCTGCACCTCTACCGTCGTTACGACTGCACGCTCATACGTATGAGGAAGTTTTATCTGTGTAAGATCATCATCGTCGTCATCATCA
>JAGCTA010000482.1 GCA_017963875.1 Victivallales bacterium
CGCTTCGCTCAACCTGGGGTTACTGATATTTGCCCCCTTCGGGGTCTTTTCACAATCTCGTTGGCATGTTGCAATTACCGAACTTCATTGGGAATTGAGCGTATGAAAAAGTCATAACTGTTGATGTTTGCGGAGTTGGTCGAGTTCGTATTCAAGGTATGGGGTCAAGGTATTTGTGCCAATGACTTTGAGGAGTTCTTCGCCTGACCAGAATCTCAATTCGTCCACTTCCTCTTTTTGCGGCGTGAATGGTCCGTCACAGACTGCGGAGAAAACCATAGTCTGTTCGGATTCCCAATTGTTGCGTATTGCCATGCTGAACAATTGTTCGGGCGGCTTTGCAAGTGTGATTCCGATTTCCTCTGCGGTTTCACGGAATGCGGCGTCCAGGTATGTTTCGCCCAGTGCGAGATGTCCTCCGACTGCGGTATCCCATTTGCCAGGTTGGGTATCCTTGTTCATGGAGCGTTTCTGAAGGAGAATTCGCCCGTCGGACGAACGGATGATGACATGGGCTGTTCGATGTGTCAAGGCGGGGTTGCCGTGGCAAACGCATCGTGGGGCGATGCCGATGCAGTCGCCGTTTTCATTGACAATGTCAAGATATTCCACGTTAAATCACCCCTCAAGGTATTTGTTTTGGCGTGTTGTCAGAAGAACACTCTGCCAGAGTTGTCCCTGCGGGTCGATTTTGCGTCGGTCTTTTGTTGCCAATTCGATGGGGACGTATGTGAAATAGCCTTGCCAGTTGCCGACGACGATGTCGGTCATGCCCGCCATAGCGGCATGGACGGCATTTTGGGCAAGGTGCAGGCAGAAGGTCGAATCTGTGCCAGTCGCGGGCATGCTTCGGATGATATAACTCGGGTCAATGTACTTGAGGCTGAAGTCGATTTTCTTCTCTTTAAGATGGTTGCTGATTCGGTCTTTAAGGAAAGTGCCGATGTCCTGGTGGAGTTTGTTTCCAGACTTGTCAAGGACGATTTGACTGCTGTCGAAGAGATTTTGCCCTGCGCCCTCCGCCGCGACGATGACGGCATGGTGTTTCTGTTCAAGGCGTCGTTCCAGCGCCTGTAGAAGCCCATGGGGACCTTCGAGTTCGAATGGCACTTCAGGGATGAGGCAGAAATTCACGAGTGAGTTGGCGAGGGATGCATTGGCGGCAATGAAACCTGAATCACGCCCCATGAGTTTAATCAGGCCGATGCCGTTGTAGCATCCCTTGGCTTCGTTGTGTGCGCAGGAAATGACTGGCACGGCGGCTTCGACTGCGGTTTCAAAACCGAATGTCTTGTCCATGAAGTTCAAATCGTTGTCAATTGTTTTGGGAACTCCGATGACGCTGATGGGCAGTTTGTGTTTTTTGATTTCCTCTGCCAGTGCATGTGCGCCGCGCTGTGTTCCGTCGCCGCCGATTGTGAAGAGGATATTGATATTGAGTCTGTCAAGCGTTTTGACCATTTCCTCGACAGGCTGTTCGCCCCGTGAGGAACCGAGTATGGAGCCGCCTTCCGTGTGGATATTGTCAACGACGTCTGGATCCAGGACGATTGGCTTTAGACCGCTGGCAGGATTGAGTCCCATGTAGCCGTATGGGATTCCGAAGATGTTATCCACGCCATAAATATAATATAATGTGTTGACCAGCGCCTTGATGACATCGTTCAGGCCTGGGCAGAGTCCGCCGCAGGTGGCGATGGCGGCACGGGTCCACGGAGCATCATGGAACAGCATGCGGCGAGGACCTGCCGCGACAAATGCGGGTATGGCCTTGTGCTCCTGTTTTAGTTTATCATTCAACAATGGATCTGCACAGTATGCGATGCGTTCTGAATCATCGACGAAGATGGCGTCTGTGATTTTTGACTGAAGCGTCGGGGTGCCTACACGTTGTACGTCAAAATTAAAATCGACCAGTTCTTCGAGTTTGTATTTCATGTTTTGTGGTAACATGCCATGACTCCATTTTTGTTTGATGCTCAATTTCCTATGAAGGTAGTTTTGACCTTTGAGAATGGAATTCTTTCTGGTCGGCTACCCTTTATGTTTCGCTTCGCTCAACCTAGGGGGACCTGATATTTGACCTGTTAGGGGCTTTTGACAGCCGCCTAGAGATGTGCAAATATCACCCTTCAAAGGGAACAGAGCCTTGTTTGATTCAGATGACAGCATTAAATGAATGACATTAGATTATACTGCCAATGTTATTTTTCAAACGATAATGGCAGTAAAAAAGCCAACCCATGGGTAACAGGCTGGCTTTTCATGTCGTTTCATGCGCATTCCATGTCGGAAGCACTCTGCTTTTCAGAGCGATTAATCTGCGAGTGTCTTGAGTGCATCGGCATATTTCTGTTGTGTCTTGGCAACGACGTTATCTGGCAGTTCGGGCGCAGGGGGCTGGTGGTTGAAACCGATTTCGTCAAGCCAGTCACGGACATACTGCTTGTCAAGCGATGGTGGGTTTGCGCCAGGCGTATAGGAATCCGCAGGCCAGAAGCGTGATGAATCGGGTGTCAGGACCTCATCGGCCAAGACAAGTGTTCCGTTTTCATCAAGACCGAACTCGAATTTCGTATCAGCGATAATGATGCCGCGTTTGATGGCATGTTCAGCGGCGATCTTGTAAAGTCGGATGGTCGCGTCGCGGAGTTCAGCGGCAATCTTTGCGCCCACGATTTCAGTGAGTTGCTGGAAATTGATTGCCATGTCATGGCCTGACTCTTCCTTTGTGGTTGGCGTGAAAATCGGTTCGTCCAGTTTGGAGCAGTTGACATAGCCTTCGCGGAGCGGAATGCCCGTGACAGTGCGGGACTTCTGGTATTCTTTCCAGCCAGAACCCGCCAGATATCCGCGAACGATGCATTCAACAGGGAGCATTTTGAGTTTTTTCACGATCATGGAGCGGTCGCGGAGGTCTTCCTTGACGGCGGCAAGTGAGTCTGGATACTGTTCCACGTCGGCGGTGATGAGATGGTTGGGCATGGATGAGCCGAACAACTTGAACCAGAAGAGGCTCAGTTGCGTCAGGACTTTGCCTTTGCCAGGAACGCCGTTGGGCATGACGCAATCGAAGGCGCTGATTCGGTCGGTGGCGATGAAAAGCAACCTGTCGCCGAGGTCATAGACGTCACGAACTTTGCCGCGAGACGGTTCAGCGATGTCAGGGATGGCGGTGGAAAGAAGTGCATGGTTTTTGTCGTATTTCATTGGTGTTCCTTTATCCTGTCTTTAATTTTATTAATGAAGGTCAATGGTTTTCAAATTGACAATGGGCTCATTCCGTCCGAGTTGTCTTGATGGACAGTTCATCAAGTTGCTTGTCATCCACGGAGGAAGGCGAATCGGTCATGAGGCAGGTTGCCTTGGCGGTCTTTGGGAATGCGATGACGTCGCGGATGCTCTTGGCACCGCACATCAGCATGACAACTCGATCGAGGCCGATTGCCAGGCCGCCATGGGGTGGCGCGCCAAAAGCGAGAGCATCAAGGATCTGGCCGAAGCGCGCCCGCGCATCGTCAGCGGAAATGCCGAGGCACTTGAACATCGTTGCCTGGACGTCCGTGCGGTGGATTCGTATGGACCC
>JAGCTA010000483.1 GCA_017963875.1 Victivallales bacterium
AAATAAATAGTTAAAAATTGGCGATATCTTTCCACGTCAATTGTCCTGGTGAAGTGTTATGAGAAATCAATATAATAATGAAATCATTAATTGCAAGTAAAATTATTATAAATAAAAAATCTTAATATATTAATTATTAAAATAAAATGATTTTTTATATTAATAAAAATCATGAAAAATAATGAAAAATCATAAAAATGGATAGAGTGATACTAAGATTTGATATAAAATTTCTAATTGCTCTGTTTCCCAAGAGGATAGGTTTGGACCTTCATTGGGGAATTGTTTTGGAGTGGCTTCCCTTAGATTTTGCTTTGAACAACTTTGGCTTTCATGTATTTGTCCTCTTCTTGGCTTTGCACTATATTATTCCTCATTTGGAACAGAACATTTCTAAAAATGATGTTTTTGCTCAAAAAATCTCATAAAAATTCTTGTAAACCAATCAGAATTTACTAAATTATTAATACTTTTAGAACAAAAAACTGGATATCCATGAGAAAAAAACTTTCTTATTTCCTTTTCACGATATTGACGAGTCTTCTATTGAATGGCGAGGTCGTGTTTGATAGCAACGCGATGCTTCATCCGTTCTATCTCCGTGGGGAAGAACGTCCTGCGGACATTGACATCCGCTGGAACATCACGTTTGAGAACGGAGTCGGGCATGTGCCAGGCATGTTCTGTGTCACCAGCAAGCCGTTTGCAGTCGATATGGAAAGTACTTATCGTTTGTCAGGGGAGTTTCGTGTCATCGATGCACAGGTCCCATTGAGGAATTTTCATTTTGCATTTCAGCCGAGGGACAAAGAGGGCAGGGCGATATTCGTCCACGAAGTCCAGATGGCGAATGAGACGCTTGGTGAACTGGCAGAGGACGCTTTAGACGGCGACTCGCAGATTTATTTTAGGAAAAACGACTGGCGTATTCCGTATCCTCATTGGCTGCTAGTATTTGATGCTGAGGAAGATAAGTCGGACATCCCAAATCGGCGCTGTTCTTCTCGTCTTGTCAAGGACAGTGAAACGTTGCTTGGCGAAGAACTACGCGTTACGCTGACTAAACCATTGAAAGGCTCCTATCCTTCGGGAACGAAGGTACGTCTTCATTCAGACGGACCGACGTATTTATATACTGGAAAAGGGCTTCAGCCCACAGCGGAATGGACAACTTGGAATGGCGTAATTCATGGAATGGTTCCTCTTGGGCGCATTACGCCGATGCAGCCTCGCTGGTATCCAGGCACAGTTCAGGCCAATGTGATATTCCGTTGTTTTGACGTGGAGATGCAGGGAGCCGTCATCGAGTTCAGAAATATCCGCGTTGAGAAAGAAGACGCCATACATCCATGAACAATCATAACACATAATAAATAATAATTGGAGTTTTCAAACATGAATTACAAGTTATTCTTTTTGATTCTATTGTGTATAAACACCATTCTCTTTTGCAGGGCAGAACAGGTGCAATGGCAGGAGGTTCCAGGCGTCAAAGCATTTGGTGAAAAAGTCATTATTGACACGAACACTCCATTGACGACAGAGTTCCGTCGCAAAGATTTCTGGAAAGTGGAACCAGGCGCAGACTTCGTATTATCAGTCGAGGTAGATAGCAAGTTGACAAACGGTGAAATAGCCGTGGACCTCCATGCGTATAGCGGCTATGATGGCACGACGGAATCAATTCGCCGCATGAAGAAGATATCGGTCATTCAGGCTGGGACCATTGGTGAAGCAATGCCTTCAGGCAGACGTACCATGAGGTGCGTATTGACGGTACCATCGGATGTGACGGCACTTCAGGCAAGAATCGCTGTCAAGGAATTCAATGGAAGGGTGACTTTGGACAAAATGACCCTTGAGCAGGGCGACGACACCATTGCCATTCCATGGATTAACACGCTTCCGTCATTGGATGGCAAATGGAACGATGATTTCTGCCATAACGCATTAAGTCTTCATGACTTTCTGCTTTATCCAATCCGTGACAATCGACTTGACGACGAGCAGACGGAAGGATGCGTCGCCATGTCCAATACGCATCTTTATGGGACTTTTTTGCTGAAGCAGAAGGCTGGGTTGCCATGGATAGGCCAGGAGCGTCCGCGTGATGACAGTCAAATGTGGCGAGATGATTCGATTGAGTTCTTCATCACCCACGTCGGCGGACAGAAGCCAATCTATCTGTTTATACTTAATACCTACGGCGGCATCTACGACAGCATGAACGATGGCACAACATGGAACTCGGGCATCCAAACGGCGGTCTCCCGTAATTCAGATGGCACTGCGGTTATTCAATTCATGTTGCCTCTGAAAGACTTGGGTTATGTTCCTGGAACAGATGACAACATCATTCCTCCTGTCTGGCGCTTCAATGTTCGCCGCAATCATGCAAAATGCGCGGTACGAGTTACCGAGCGTCAATCGACGCTTGCCCCAATCACCGAGACGCATGATTTCAGCCATTATCTGAAGATCCGCCGCATGAGGGGGCGTCTGCCGATGGCATATTCGACACGCTTGAATACATTGGCGGGCTTTGTCACAAGAGAAAAGCAGGTTCGGTTCTGGACACCGAAAACTCCGATGTTTCATGAACTATTAAGCAAAGACAAACCTGCGCTTGCGGGGGATGGGCCGATTTTCTGGTACCATCCTTTTGATCCCGCGATGATTCTCTTTGCCTTGCAGTACGGCTTGCCGTGGAACCGTGAGCAATTTGGTGAAATCTTCGTAAAGAACCGCATGCATGTGTTTGGCGTCTATGACATCATGGCAGACTGGGCAGAAAGCGCAACGACGAAGCCAGGCTGCGGCGCAGTGCTTCATGGACCGATTTGGGTTAGGGACTGGGCGATGAACCATAGCCTAGAGGCGAGGAAAGAATTCATTGCGACATTGAGGAAATCCATCACAGACAGGCCAGGAAAATTCTGGGCGGTTACTCTTGGCGATGAAATCATCATACGGTTGCGTAATATTTACATCCGCCGCGCCAATGACCAGAATTATATCAAAAACAATCCAGAGTTCAGGGAGATGATGGAGACTGTCAAACGCGACTATGGCTTTGGAAAATACGGTATTCCAACGCAGGCAGAGGGGAATCCCTTCGGTTTGGTGGCATTGTCGCGATATCTGTGCGATGTCGCAGTTTCCATGCAGCATGAAGTGAAAAAGATGCTTGCCGAGCATGAAAAGGAGACGGGGGAGAAAATATTGCTTCTTGTGCAGGATCCAATGGGATACACGCCAGACGAATATCTGAGCCGCCTTGCCAAAGACGGCGATTTAATGACCCTCCAAAATGGTCCTGTACATCATCCGCATCGTCAGCAGATAGCCTTTCTTACGCAACTTTGCAGGGACTTGGGAAGCCCACGGCCTGTTTGGCCATGCGTCCATGTAGAATCCTATCTCGGATGCTATTCGCCAGAGGAGACGTACACGGCAATCAGCGAGGCGATTCGCGGCGGTGCCACGGGCATTCATCTTTTCAACAAGGACACGCGCGGTCTTGTGGCAAAGAGTGGCGGGACATTTCTGGATTACTATGGGCATCGACCCCGTTGGGACGCGACTTTGGAAGCCGCCACGACGTTGCACGGCATGAATGCGCTTGATTTCCCGAAGCCGTCTGTGGGGCTTTTCTATTCCAGCGATACTCAGTTCAGCGAGCCTGCATACGATGTCATTCCTCCTGAAATGGCTTTCAATCTTGCTGGGCCAGGCGCGGGTGCCTATCTTAGAATCATGGATGACATCCAGTTGGAGGATGGTGATGCCAAACTGAATGATTGGAAGGTCATTCTTCTCCCCGATGCTCAGATTGAGCGTGAGAACGTTTCACGAAAGTTTATGGAATATGTCGAACAGGGCGGTGTGCTCATCTGCTCTGACCCGCTGGTGTTCTCGAACGGAATTGACGGCAGCGACACCTCACGCCTGCGCGAAACGCTTTTCGGCGCGCTGACCATTGCGAAGAATCACGCAGGCTCTATTCAACTCGTTGAAGGAGAACCACTGTTCGACGGCTTGACCTTGCGTAATTTGCCTTTATTCTCCTCTGAGCATCATCTGGAGCCGATGGATGGCACACGCATCATTGGAAGATTCACGGACGGTGCCCCCGCTATTGTTTTGAAAGAATATCCGAATGGGGGGAAGACCATTCTTTTTGCCGTTTCGTTCAAGAATATCGAACCGTTGCAGAACCATGCTGAATGGCATCAGTTTTTTAGGCATATTCTTGATAAACATGGCATTCCGACGAATCTTCCCATTTGGAATTTTTCTTTGCCACTGCCTGAAAAGTACCGTTCTCCAAAACCACAACTTCCTGAACGGCAGTGCCTCACGGGCAATCATTTCTTCTGGTTTGACAACGTCCCGCAGAAACTTGGCAACGTCAACTTGCCAGGTGCGAATTACACATTGGGCATTGCCCCTGACTCCGACCCGAGTGGAAAGCGTGAATTTGCCTTCAGCGCGGGCAATCTGACCAACCGTCTGACAAACTTGCAATTGCCAGATATCTTCAACGCAGACAATCGCGCCCTTATCAAGGCAGGGACGCTGCATCTGGGTCTCTTCTGTGATGTCTGGAAAAAGACGGATGCATTCGACATCCGCTTCCGTTTCCCGAAAGCAGTCACTGTCGAACAGATCCGAATCGTCTTTGCCAATACATTGCCTGACTACCAGGTGTCGTGCGATGGAGGAAAGACGTTTACGACAGGGAAGGGCGGCAAATCCTCGCCTCTCTCGGATGAAGCGATAGGTGCTTACTCTGCAAACACAAAGGTGACTGACGTCAACAGCGTCATGCTCGGCTGCAAAGCGGATGTCGGAGAATCCGTGTTGGAGATTCCGCCTCAAAAGACAAGCGAGGTCATTTTGAAATTTGCTGCACGTCCTGAGGGGGAACGGATGATTTTATCTGAAATCGAACTTTGGGGAAAGGACAAATAGCATATTCAACCACTTGGGTTCCAAATTAATAAAGCAAAAAGGAAATGACAATGGAAAAAAAGATCTACAGTGCATTTCGTGAATTCGGCCCGTGTCCTTGGTGGGTTTGGAACGGCAAAATGGAGAAGCCTGAGATGATTCGCCAGTTGGAGAAATTGAAAGCGGCGGGCATTGACGAGTTTTTCATCTACGCTGAGCAGGGGCTTTCTTTGAATTTCCTGGAAGACAACTGGTTCGAGATGGTCGCGTGGATGGTCGGCGAAGTGAAAAAGAGGAACATGCATGTGTGGATTTACGATGACCTGAATTGGCCGAGCGGAACGGCCAATGGCATGATGGTTCGTGAACATCCAGAATTCCGCTCGCGCTCCATCCAGTCAAGGAAGGTCACCATTCTCGCAGGGGACCAGTTCTTCTTCAACGAGACATGTGAACCTGAAAAGGTGTTCATCCGTCCCGTCGGTGACAAGACATGGAAGGAAATCAAACTCGACAACCTTATGTGGACAAACAACTTGGGGAAGGATGTTGAACTCCTCTATTTCTCCATCCGCTTCTATAACAACGCCATGATGTGCAGTTGCGACGCAAACAATTCCCATGCCTACAGAGGCTACTGCGACCTGCTCAATCCAGATGCTGTCAAGTGCTGGATGGGCTATATCCATGAAAAATACTACCAGATGTTCCCTCAGGAATTTGGCAAGACGGTACGAGGCTTCTTCTTCGATGAACCGTTTACCATGCACTACATCTATGTTCCTGGATATATGTATCTTCCTTGGACTCCAGGTCTTTATGAAAAATTCAAGAAAAGATACGGCTACGATATGCGCGACTGTCTGCCCGAACTCTTCTATGAAGTCGATGCGAAGGCCTATCCGAAGGCGGAGCAGACACGCCATGACTACTGGTCTTTGCTTGCAGAAATCAGTTCCAAGGCCTTCAGCAAGACGATTGCGGACTGGTGCGCGGCTCATCATGTCGAATCGACAGGGCATTGCGTTGCAGAGGAAATCAACGGAAGTGACGGGGGGCAGCGGTTCCGTCTGCTTGCGAACGGCGAAATCCATCAGCATCTGAAATATCATCAGATTCCAGGCATGGACCTGCTGAGCGACAATACGCCCTATTTTCTTGACAGAACGGCACATTGGTATGGTATCTATCCAGGGACGAATCGCGTTTTCAATATCACGGCGAAGCAATGCTGCTCGACAGCACGTTATTCGGGGGCGAAACGTGTCATGGCGGAGGCCATGGGCGTCAACCGTCTCAACACGTGCCTCAACCGCGAGAAAGTCTCCTACGACTGGTTGTCTGGATGCGGTGTCAGTATGTTGAATGACAACTCGTTTGCCTATTCCATCGGCTGGTATCACAAGCAGGGGCTGGGCAACAAGTCGTGGGCGCAGCCCTGGGTGAAACATTATCCAGTCTTCTCGGAATATGTCCGCACGATGAGCCGTTTTGCCGCTGAGACACTTCAGGCGCATACATGCGTATTTACGCCTGAAAGCACGATCCGTGCCTGTACGCCTGCCGCGCATGACTCTGTGGTCACGCCTGACGGCGTCGTTGCGGAGCCTCTGTTGGCAACGCTTGATTCGCTGTTGCGTGAGCATGTGGACTATGAGTTCCTTTTTGAGGACATCCTGCGTGAGGCGGTTATCGAAAAAGGCGTTTTGAAAGCGCCGAAGAGTGCGTTCACGACTATCATCGTCCCCCAGGCGACTTTCCTGCCGCAGGATTTGGCGGACAAACTTCATGAATTCGCCAAGTCGGGAGGAAATCTCATTTTTGTCGGGACGCGTCCAAAACGTGGTGCGAAGAAAATGCCTGATTTCTCGAAATGTCAATTGCTTGACGAAACGGCGAAGGACTTTTCAAAGGCATTGACTAAGAATCTCAAGCGTGATTATATGTTGAGTGGCAAGAACATCCGCGAGGTTTTCGCGGCTCATCGTGGAAATACGCTTCTGTTGTCGAACCAAGGGACTGACCGTGCAGAATTCAGTTTGAAGACCACCATGCCTGGCCCGATTGCTGCTGTGACGCCTGGCGATGACAAGGCAGAATGGAAGTTCGATACGAAGGCGATTGTCCTGGAACCTGAACAGTCCATTCTGCTGACGTTTGGGAAGGAGGCGAAAGGAGAACCATCCGTTTCCTATAAACTTCCAGAGAAGACCACGATACTGCAAGCCGCCAAATGGGACTATGAACTTGATAAACTCAACAATGCACGACCGTGCTTTGAAATTGGTCTGGCACCGAACGGCGAGGCATTTGATGACGTAAAATGCTGGATTCCCTGCGCGCGTGATGGAAGGCATGGGTTGGATTTCTCGCTTGAGGAATGCGCAGAATACTGGGTGCGTGGAGAATTCCAGGTCAAGGACTTGCCAAAAAAACTGTCGCTTGTCGTTGATTCCGTTGATTTCCATACGGTCATTCTCAACGGACAGAAATTCACAAAATCAAAGGAATACTTCCTCTGGGGACACGAAAACCGCATTTTCGACATTGCAAAGGCACTCAAAAAGGGAAAGAACACACTTGTGCTCCAGGCGCACACGAGCGAATACGCATCGCGTCGCATTTCATTTTTCCATACAAACGAAATACTGGAACCGATTGTGCTTCATGGGGATTTCGCCGTCCAGTACAAAGAACGCGCAACGACATTGATTTCATTGCCGAAACAGTTGACAATCGGCGATTTGTGCCAGCAGGGATTGCCAAATTATCTGGGCGATGTGACGCTTAAGATGACATTGCCACAGGGAGTCGCTCCCAAGGCGATTCTGTTGCGTGACGTCAGTGCAGGAGCAGTGAGCGTTTCAATCAACGGACAGAGCATCGGCACGAGGCTCTGGGGACCATACGCTTTTGATGCAACTCAATGCAAATGGCGTCAAAAAGGGGAAAATGAACTAAAAATCACGCTTTCTGGTAACTTGGGACTGTTGTTGAAACGTCGATACGGTTGTCAGAAATTCCCTGATTATCCATACGGAATCAATCAAAAACTTGAAATATTTTGATTGAATATAATTACACTACTGGGAATGTGACACAAAGAGACGCTGCCCATAACGGAACGGCGTCTCTTCGTGCCTCTCTGAAATCTGCCTTTTCTCCATTTCCGTTGTGGGACACTGGTGAAAGTCCTGGATTTCGATTTTAATCATCAAGTATATGGAGCCACCCCATGAAGTTTTGTTGCTATTCTTTTCTCGCCATCCTAGTCCTGGCTCTTGGTTGCCAGACACAGATACATGCCGCGGAGCAGCCTATCCTTTCCTCCACGCTGCAAAGCCCTCGTTCCCTCGGGAAGAAAATCATCGAGCACGGATGGGATACCATGACGACCCCCATCCAGGAGATTGAGAAGAACATCGAGAAGATGGAGGAGATGCCCTTCGACGGCATCGTCTTCGGCATTCATAACAGCAATGTCTTTTCGCTGGGAAAACTGGACCCCGTGAAGTATGAGGCAGACATCAAAACCTGTGCGAACATCAAATGGAACAAGTTCACGGACAATTTCCTCCTGATGCTCGTTGCGTCGAATCAGGACTGGTTCAACGATGGCCATTGGGCAATCATTTTGGAGAAGACGAAGCAATTGGCACGGGCGGCGCGGATAGCGCGCTGCAAAGGCGTCTGCTTTGACCAGGAGCCCTACGGGACAAATCCTTGGAACTACCTCAAAGCCGCCCATAGGAAAACAAAGAGCTTCGCGGAATACGAGGTTGTTGTCCGCAAGCGCGGGGCACAGTTCATGCGGGCTCTGGAGTCCGAGATGCCTGGCCTGACCGTCCTGACATTCTTCCAGCTCAGTTATTACACGTCCCTGCTGAATCCAATGTCACCAGAGGAGCGCCTCAAGAGAATGCAGGAGGAGAGCTATGCATTCCTGCCCGCCTTCCTGAACGGAATGCTTGATGCCGCTTCCGAGAAGGTGGAAATCATCGACGGAAACGAGGGCTCCTACTACTATACGTCAAAGGACGAATATCATGAGATGTACCATACGATTCACAACTTGGGCGAGTTCCTGATTGACCCCGTCAATCGTGACAAGTACCGCAATCAGGTCAAGGTTGGGCAAGCACTCTATGTGGACCACTATTACAGCGGAGCCTTTGGTCTTGGTGCTTTTCTTGATGAAAAGGCGAAGGATGATTGGTTCTCGCACAATGTCTATTGGGCTTTGAAGACAACGGACAAGTATGTCTGGTGCTACAACGAGCACATGAACTGGTGGAAGAACGAGCCTTTGCGCCTGAAGGGAGTCAAGGAGCCAAAGGCAATCGAGCGTCTGGCGAATGCCATCCGCAAAGGACGCAAAGTCTATGATGCGGGGAAAGCTGACACGGAGCTTGTCTCCTCCTTCATTGAAGGCAGGGAGAAAATGCGCCGTGATTCCGCAAGCCGACTCGTCTCGAAGACGGCGGAAATCCATCGAATCCCCCAGGGGACGGCAAAACCTGTCTTGGACGGCAAACTGGATGACCCCGCATGGGAAAAGGCCGTCGAACTGACGCCGTTCTACAATTTGGCGATGTATAGTACTGAAATGATGCCCAAGGCGAACTCCTCCGCACGGTTCACCTACGATGAGGAGAATCTGTATGTCTTCTTCCTGTGCCAGGAGCCAGACATGGCAAAACTGGTGCTTCTCGCGACGAAGGATGATGACAGCCGCATCTATCAAAAGGACAATGTCGTCTTCATCCTGATGGCGGAAAATAGTTCTGGAA
>JAGCTA010000063.1 GCA_017963875.1 Victivallales bacterium
CTCGATGTGGACAGGACGCCACATTATGCGTGTCCAAAAGGAAATCGCCAGCCATCCTGACGCTCCGCCAATTATCGTTCCACGCCTCGCGGAATCCATCACGCTCCTGCCGTGCTGACTTGCAATGAGTCAAAAACTGCATCATTATTTTTGACTCTTCATTTAGCATTGTCATATTTTCCAGAGTATAGTTTGCCCAAACAATTCAAAACATTCTATATTCATACTCAACCACAAGGAACGCAACCATGACTCGTCAAATGAAAACCATCGTGGCACTTCTGGCAATTATGACAACGTTGCTACTAGCGCAAAGTGGCAAGAACTTCGCATTCAACGGAGACTTAAAACTTGAGGCATTCGGCCAAGTCATCGGATGGATCACCCCGCCCGCGCCATGGACTGCCTACCATGCGGACGGTGGCCCGAACAACATGCCGTATGTCGCCATGCGTCCTGGAGGCGATGACGATTATGAAAACAAACTGCGCCTGAAATATTTATGGCTCACGCCTGGCGAGAAGTTCCACCTAAGTGCTTTCATCCGAACAAAAGACTTCTCGGCAAAGCGTGGCGAACTCTTGCTTGTCAATGCGCCATGGTATGACGAAACAGGCATCAAGAAATTCCCTGCCAACACCAACGGCTGGCAGAAGTTCGAGATGGACGTCGTTTGCCCGAAAGCAGGCATTCACGGCTACGACGTCGTTCTGCTTCTCATTGGCCAGCGCGGCGAACTGGATGTTGCTGACATTCGCCTGACCGCGCTCTCCGCCGAAGCGGAAGCGAAAAGCGTCTCTCCAGAAAAGATGCTTCTGGAAACGCCCCGCCTCATCCCATACGGACGCTCCTTTGACGAAATCCCCGCCGATAAGCCAGAAATCTCTTTTATTTGGCATGGCGTCATCGATGAAAATTTCAAGGAGGCTGACTGGTTCTCAGATGCCGTCGATAACAACGGCAAATCTGTCACCATGCAAACTCCATTCGAGACTGGAAAGCCTTTTGTCCTTCCGCTCCAAGGAATTGCGAAAGGAAAACAAAACATAAATGTCCGAATCGTCTCGCACAAGGACGGCAAGGTTGGATACATGGAAACATTCGTCGTCAATGTCCGAGACATCCCTGCCGACAAGGACGTCACCCAAGGTGTACGCTTGAACAACTTCACAGTCGAACTGGCAAACAAGCCCATCAAGGCGGGAGAGCAGTTCTCCTTTACATTAGCACATGACACATGGGTATATATCACACTTAAGGACACTCCAAACGACAAACCTTTCGGCATTATCTTGGACGGAAAAGCCGTCGGCGTTGATGAATTGACACGATTGCCCGAGGCCTTCAGGCTGCTTTCCGCAGGCACGCATACGGTCTCGGCAAACTGGGACGATACGCTCGTTATCCGCACCATCGCCGAACTCTTTTCCTGCGGCATGAAACAGGGGCCTGACATCGCCATCTTCCCGCCGTTTGACTGGGAATTTACGAAGAAATACGCTCTGAAGGCCGTCACGACCCTCAACCGTGGGTCGTATGTGAAAAATGGTCGTGAATTTGTGGACGCCGCGCACCGCACGGGTCGCCTCTGGCTCGAAGACATGTATATTGCACACTGCAAAAATCCTGAGCAGATGGAAAAGACCATGGTTGCCCAAATGAACAAACTCGAATTCCGCGACGGCAACACAACCAATGAACTTGACTACTGGTGGGACTCAATGCGATTCTACACGCCGTTGCTCAAGACGTTTAAATACGACCATTCCAAACTCATCTATACATGGATTGGAGGCTCTGCGCCATTCACGCCATCCATGCACCAGGACTTCATCGGAGCCTGCCTCAACGCCAGCAACGGACGCGGAAAAATCCTTTGCGAGACCTACATGTTCACCAAGGCGACGGAAGAAGCCGCTCGCAAGGAAGTTCTTGACTTCCTCGTACCAAATATCACGAACTCATGCAACTATTTCCCCGCCGACGAATACCGCCGCCGTTCTGGAGTCATTCTCGGCAACTTCAACCAACTGAACGTCATCACTGTCGAACACCACCCGCAAGTCGATTACAAGTATTTTCTTGACATGCAGATAAACATTGTCGCAAATGAGCCGATCTTCAAGGGTATCGGCGTTCTCGGCTATTGGGGGACGCATTACGCTGACGAAGAACTCTACCGTTGGAGCCATGAACTGCTTCGCCACTATGTTGTTGAAGGCAAGAAGGAAATGCTCTCCAAGAAATATGGCTTCACCTACCTGACGCCCCACATCGTCAACAATGATTTTTCAGACGGTCTGAACGTCTGGACAATTGAAAATGCGGCTGAAAAATCCGTCACAACAGAGACTTGCATGGGCTATGCCAGCCGCAGCCAGGGCCGCTATATGGTTCCAAGAGGCTGCGGGGACACCGTCTGTGTCATGCACAGGCAGGATGGCAAAGCAAACCGTGTCTCGCAGGTTGCGAAAGACCTCGTGCCTGGCAAACAGTACATGTTGCTGTTCTCCGTCGGCGACTACGATGACCTGAAGGCAAAAGAACACAAAACGCGCCAAGATGGCTTTGACGCGATTCTTGAAAACGCAGAAATCCTCCCCGAATCAACGGTCTATGTCGATACGCGGAGCAAAGGCAAGTATGATCGCAACCACAATGTCACGCGCCCTAACATTCACCGCATCATTTTCAAGCCGAAAGCCGCCACGATGAAAATCACGTTTACCGATGAAAAGGCAAAGCCTGGTGAGAACCTCATGTTCAACTATGTGCAGGTCAAGCCGTTCTTCCCCAAAAACTAACTGACAATCCCAAGAGGTGCCCCCATGAAAACAAAAGCATTGTCTTTTCTGGCGATGTCTGCATTGTCAATCGTGCTTCTGGCGCAGGACGGCAGGAACCTTGCCTACAACGGTGATTTCAAGGTGTTTGAAGCGGAGAAGGTTAGCACATGGGTAACACCGCCACAGCCATACGTGACATGGCACAAAGACGGAGGCCCCGACAACCTGCCGTACGTCGCCATGCGCTTCGGTGGAGATGATGAATACGAAAACAAACTTCGCCATAAATATGTCCAACTCGTCGCAGGGGAAAAATACCATTTGAGCGCATACGTTCGCACGAAAGACTTCTCCGCGAAGCGTGGAGAACTCCTGGTCGTCAACATCCCATGGTATAACGAAGTCGGCATCAAAAAGTTCCCAGCAAATACGGATGGCTGGCAGAAGTTCGAGACGGACATCGTTTGTCCCCGCCAGGTTGAAAAGGCTGGATATGACATCGTCGTACTCATCATCGGCCAACGTGGTGAATTTGACATCGCCGACATACGCCTGACAGCGCTAACCGCAACCGCTGCAGAGAAAAGCGTATCTGTCGGAGACACGATTCACAAGACGATTCATTTGATTCCATACGGCCGCTCATTTGACGAAGTGCCCGCAGACAAGCCTGAAATCACACTTGTATGGCACGGTCAGATCGGTGACAACTTTAAGGCGGAAGACTATCTCGTTGAGGCAGTTTCCTCAGACGGCGCATTCAAGAGCCCCCGCATCCCTTTCTCTGTCGGCAATCCGTTTGCCATTCCCTTGCTTGGAATTGTCAAAGGAAAACACGAACTGAAAATCCGCATCGTATCAAAAGCACACGAAACCGTCGGCTATGAAGAGACGTTCGCCGTCAATGTTCGCGACATACCCGCCGACAAGGACGTCACCCAAGGCGTACGCCTGAACAACATGACGGTGGAACTCCTCAACAAACCCGTCAAGGCTGGTGAGCCCTCCACCTTTACGTTGGCGCATGACACATGGGTTTACCTAACCATCAAAGACATTCCAAATGACAAGCCCTTCGGCCTGATACTCGACGGGAAGGCCGTCGGCATCGAGGAATTGACAGGCCTCCCTGAGGCGTTTCGGCTACTATCCGCTGGCACGCATGCCGTTGCGTCAAACTGGGACGGCACGCTCGTCGCCAGAACCATTCCCGAACTGTTCTCCTGCGGCATGAACCAGGGGCCAGACATCGCCATCTTCCCGCCATTTGACTGGAATTTCGCCAAAAAATACGCTCTGGATGCCGTTACCACGCTTAATCGTGGCTCTTTTGTGAAGAATGGCCGCGAACTCGTGGACGCAGCCCATCGCTCTGGGCGCATCTGGCTTGAGGACATGTATGTCGTCAATTGTAAAGACTCCAACGACATGGCAAAACTCATGGAGAGAAAAATGGCGGCACTGGACTTCCGCGACGGCAATACCTCCAACGAGGTCGGCTTCGGCTGGTATGTCATGAACTACTACACACCCGCACTCAAGACATTCAAATACGACCATTCCAAACTTATCTACACATGGAACGGCACAACTCCGCCATTCTCCAAAATCCAAGACCAGGATTTCATTGGTGCCGCGTTCAATGCTGGCAACGGCCGCGGGAAAATTCTCCATGAAGTCTATATGAAGACAAAAAACAGCGAGGAGGAGGCACGTAACTATGTTCTTGGAGAACTCCTGCCAGTCATTTCGACCTGCAAGATGATTTATCCTGACTACATCCGCCGCGCAGGCATCATCCTCGGCAACTTCAACCAACTGAACGTCATCACGATTGAACACCACCCGAAAGTCGATTTCAAATACTACCTTGACTTGCAGTGGAACCTCGTCGCCAACAATCCAGAGTTCGAGGGCATCGGCGTCATAGGCTACTGGGGAACGAACTATACAGACGAGGAGTTGTACCGCTGGTCGCACAGGCTGCTTCGCCACTACGGCGTCGAGGGCCGCAGGGACATGCTTTCGGCACGCTATGGTTTCACATACATCCCAGGGCATATCGTCAACAATGACTTCGAGGACGGCTTGAGCGGCTGGACTGTCGAGTCTGCGGAAGACGGATCCATCTCAATACAGAAATTCAAGGGGTACGGCCTGCGCAACCAGGAGCGCTGGTCCAGCCCATCGGGCTGCGGCGACCAATTCTGCGTTCTCAAGGCAGTCGCAGGCAAGCCAAACCGCGTCTCGCAGATAGCCCAAAATCTCGTGCCTGGCAAACAATACATGCTGCTTTTCTCCGTCGGCGACTACGACGACCTGAAGAAACAGGTGCTGAATCCGCGCCGTCTGGGATTGGATGCCATACTGGAAAATGCTGAGATTCTTCCTGAATCGACCGTATATGTCGATTCAAGGCAATACGGCAAATACAAGCACAACCACAACGTGGCGCGTCAGAACCTCCACAGAATCATCTTCAAGCCAAAATCCTCCACGATGAAAATCACGTTCACGGACGCAAAGGCAAAGCCAGGCGAAAACCTGATGTTCAACTCTGTCCAAGTCAAGCCGCTCTTCCAGATACAGGAGTAAGTTGCACGGGGGCATAAGATTGACGTAAAAAGTTTTTCATTGC
>JAGCTA010000484.1 GCA_017963875.1 Victivallales bacterium
CATGCGGATATTCATGCGGCATCCAAGGCTGATGAGAAGATCGCTATTCTGGATAGCAAAATTTCCAGAACGCATGCCGACAGTTCCCGGCATTCCGACATAATAAGGATTGTCATAGGCGACGGTATCGTTTGCGTTCCATGCCGTAACAGCAGGAATTTTGTATTTATCCAAGAAAGCCAGCAGTTTCTGTTGCGCACCGCCAAGGTTTATGCCGGTCCCAGCAAGAACTAGCGGAGCCTTCGCATCCTTAATCTTCTGAAGTAGGATGTCTATTGCAGACTGCTTGACATCTGGAGTTCTCCAAACCACTTCCTGGGCCGCGTTAAAATGAATTAAGTTTTCCGTTTCAACTTTTGCCCCTTGAACATCAAGGGGTATGTCCAGCCAAACAGGGCCACCACGACCATTTGTGGCCATGAACAAAGCTTTTTCAAGATGATAGGCGATTTCTTGCGGGTTTGTAACCATGACGGCATACTTGGTCATGTTCTTCACGGAATCAATAACATTGAATTCCTGGTCACCCAATTGGCGAAGATTGAGTTCTGGAACAGCCCAGATTGTTGTTTCTCGCTTCACTTGACCGGAAATCACAAACATGGGGATAGAATCCAGCCATCCTCCCATGACACCAGTTATGGCATTTGTGCCACCGGGACCGCTAGTGACGCTAACTACAGCCAATTTGCCAGTCATTCTGGTATATCCCTCGGCTGCAATAGCACAAGCTTGTTCGTGGTGGTTAAAGGTGCAGTGAATACCTTCCTGATGGCCGATGGCATCGTCAATGTGCATGGCTCCACCGCCAGTTACCATAAAGCAGTCTTTTATTCCATGCTCAACAAGAAACTGTGAAATATATTTCGCTACCTTGATTTCCATATTCAATACTCTTCTATTTAAAAACTATTTATATTGCAGCACCCAAGATGTCTTCTTCGGCATCATAAGCGGAATAGGTTATAAACGTAACACTCATAGTCTTCCTGTAATCAGCAATAGAAGCCTTCATGTGACTGTTCAAGCTAACCGCTTCTCGCTTGACAAAGTCATATTCCATTTCCGGATTGTTGTAGTTGTTTTCTTTATCCGAATAACCGTCGAACCCTGCACAATACACTTCCTTGACGCCGATATTGCAGAGGAATTTAATAAGCATCAGGAAGGAGTTATCAATGATTTTCTCATCCTTTTCAAGCAAAGGCGCCCTGTTTATTACAAAATCGAACTGTCCATTTCTGCAGGTGACATTTGTTGTCGCAAGAGTTTTGATGCAAGCATGGCGTTTTTCCTTAAGGGATAACGTCATGTCGTGATAGCGCTTGGGATTTGTGATGAACACGCAGTCCGACAAGACTTCTTTGGGGAGATAGTTTACCGAGATAATTACGGGTTTCTTGTCTGCGACAAACTTTTGAACCTTCTTTGCCTGTAATCCGATGTTTTTTCCAGGACCAACCACTAGTATTTTTTTGTTTCCCACAAAGTCTAAGAAACTGTTTATTGCGAAGCCTTCATTTACATTGCCCTGAATAAAGGACTCGTAGTAATGCTTGCCAACGCCTTTGTCATAAAGAAGCTTTTTATCTTCTGGTTCAATAGTAGAAAGCAGGCCGTCAACCATCGACACAGAAAGATTCTCTTCCTTTTCATAGTCTGTCAGATAGTTCGGATGGCATTTGTTCTTAGCGCAAAGATAGAAGAATGTCTTGTATCCCCAAGGCGTCTTTCTATAGAAATCCATGACCGATTCGTTGATGGATTCAAGCATGGCATCAATATTGTAGTTGCCGCCATATTTCTTGTTTAAAGTCATGGCAACAAGTTCGATTGGCGCATTTCCGGCACTTTTGCCCATGCCATAAAGCGTTCCGTCAACAACAAGGTCGTGTCTGCCTTCGTATCTCAGGAATGCAAGAGCATTTGAATACCCAAGTTGAAAATTATTGTGGGCATGAAAACCAACGCCGATTTCCGAATCGACATTTTCATCCAGCAACTTGTAGATATGCAGCATCCATTCATCATCAAGTACTCCATATGTATCGACCATGGATACGGCGTATGGTTTGACCTCGTTTACGAGACGGATGAGTTCCAGCATTTCTTCGTCCGTGTAACTGTTGACGGAGACAAGTTGAGCAAAAACCCTATAACCTAGAGCCTTGACCTGTCTGCAAAATTCCAAGGCGGGGTACATCTTCCCCTTTTTAAAGATGACCCTGATGCCGTCCAGGCAGGATTCGTTGCAGGGAGACAGGTTCTCTATAGAACAGGTGCCGTAGTCAATCATCGCTACAAGCAAGGCACTTTTCTTGTCAAGTGAACCATAGATTTTGTCTGCGGACTTTGTATCCGGAAATATCGTCCTGTCGATATCAAAAGGCCTGCGTTCATCCAAAAAGCCAAGTTCAATTATATCAACATTCGCGTCAACAAGACGTTCAAACATGCTCACAATATTGGTATATCCAAAACGCCAGTCGTTGACATAGCCGCCGTCACGTAATGTACAATCCAGAAGCTGTATTTTTTTCATTTATATATCCTTAAACGTTTCTCGTGACATCATCAGTAGGGCCTTTTGCAGAACCTATGAAATTTTCGATTTCTTCTACACAAAGTCCATACACATTTTCATTCGTGTATCGTTTATACCAGTCTGCAACAAGCGCCAGGCACTGTTGCATATTGAGCCTAGGTTTCCATCCTAATCTCGTTTTGGCCTTGGTGATGTCGAGCATCAAGAGTTTCGCTTCGTGAACGGCATTGGCGTCAGAAGA
>JAGCTA010000485.1 GCA_017963875.1 Victivallales bacterium
ATACGAAACCATGCTCCAGGACATCATGCTTCTCAAGCAATTCAATTTCAATGCCGTCCGTACATCGCACTACCCAAATGACGATATCTGGTATGATTTATGCGACCAATACGGCATCTACCTCATTGACGAAGCGAACATTGAAGCACATCATTATTATGGAAACCTCTGCGATGACGTTCGCTGGACAAACGCCTTCCTATATCGTGGCATGAACATGGTGCTTCGAGACAAAAACCATCCTTCAATCATCTTCTGGTCGCTCGGCAATGAATCAGGATATGGCGCAAATCACGATGCCCTTGCTGGATGGATACGAGGATACGACTCCTCACGACTGCTCCATTGCGAAGGCGTTCTCACAAAATTCCGCCAAGGATACAACGGCTGGCCAGACGGCATCGGTGCACGTGTCACCGATGTCATTTCACCGATGTATCCCATGATTGACAACCTCCGCAAATGGTCCGCCGAATCCCACGACTGGCGTCCACTTATCTGTTGCGAATACTCTCATGCCATGGGCAATTCCAACGGAAATCTCCGTGAATATTTCGAAGCATTTGAAACTCTCCCTGGACTTCAGGGAGGATTCATCTGGGATTGGGTTGACCAGGGGCTGCTCTGCCTTGACGACAAGAATCGACAATACTGGGGCTATGGCGGTGATTATGGCGACACACCAAATGACAAGAATTTCTGCATCAACGGCATGGTGTGGCCAGACCGCACCCCGCACCCAGCAATGCACGAGTTCAAAAAACTCGCCCAGCCTATTTCCGTTGAGGCAATCAACCTCAATCAAGGTTCTTTCCGAATCAAGAACAAACGATGGTTCCGTGCTCTTGACGACCTCGCCTGCCATTGGACGCTTACGACTGGTCAGCGGATACTTCAGGATGATGATTTGGAACTGCCTGATATTCCACCACAAGGCCAGGCTGATGTAATTCTAGGCAATATGCAAATGCCTGAACTGCTGCCAGGAGAAGAGGCTTTTATCAATTTCACTTTTACCACTCGGACGGCAACGACTGTCATTCCCAAAGGACACGAGGTCGCATGGGAGCAATTCGCCATGCCTTTCTCAGCGCCTCCAGACCGCCCCGCCGCCCCCTTCGGAAAGGTTCAAATAAAAAAACAGAAAAACATTACGGAAATCATCGGGCGCTACTTCACGCTTTCCGTTAATCGCGAAGAAGGAAAAATCCAGTCATATCTCTGGAACGGAAAGGCGCTGATTCTTGATGGCCCACAACTCAATGTCTGGCGTGCGCCAACGGACAACGACGGCGTGAAGCAATTCACCAATCAGGACCACAAGCCGTTGGGCCGTTGGATGAAGGCAGGCTATGACACGCTGCAAAACCAAACTGTCGCGTGTGAACTGGATGCTATTGACGGCGGCGCAGTCATCATCGATATCACCAATGTCTGGACTGGCACAGACCCCGAGGCCCCCATCTGCCATCAACACCGATATCTCGTCCTTCCCGACGGGCAAATTCTCGTCGAAAACCTTGTGACAATAGCACCAACCCTTCCTGACCTGCCGCGTCTTGGCGTCAAAATGACGCTGGACCCATCGTTAGAGAACATGGCATGGTTCGGGCGTGGACCCCATGAAACCTATTGCGACCGCAAGGCTGGTGCTCGCATCGGCGTATGGCAAAGCACGGTCATGGACCAGTATGTGCCATACGTCGTGCCGCAGGAACACGGCAATCACACGGATGTCCGCTGGATTGCATTGGAGGCAGGTCCTTCAGACGCGGCGCTGTTATTCCAGGCGGAAAACCGCCTGCTCGAATGTTCTGCGAGCCATTACGCCATCGAGGACATGACGCAGGCCTGCCATATCAATGAAATCGAACCGCATGGAGAAATTTTCCTGAATATCGATTATGGTCATCGCGGGCTCGGAGGGGCGTCATGCGGTCCAGACACGCTTCAGAAATATCGCCTTGAGCCTGGTGTCTATTCATTCTCCTACCGTATCATGCCCTACACTGCTGAATAATCATTATTAATAAATCAACTCTTCCAAAAAGGAAATTGAAAACCATGATTGAAATCAAGTACAAGTTAGCGCCCGATGCACAGGATTTGATTCCAGCCAAAGCCCATCCTGACGATGCAGCATTCGACCTCCGTTCCAATGTGGACATGGAAGTACCTCCCTGCAAACCTGTCATGGTTCCCACAGGACTCTATCTGGAACTGCCTGTCGGTTATGAAGCACAGGTTCGCCCAAGAAGCGGCCTGGCAGCCAAAAAAGCCATTACCGTTCTCAATACCCCTGGAACGATTGATGCAGGCTATCGAGGCGAAATCAAAGTCATCCTGTTCAACGCTGGGGAAGAATCCTTTGCCATCGCCCGAGGCGACCGCATCGCCCAAATGGTCATTCAGAAACTCCCTGATGTCTCGTTAGTGCAGGTCCAGGAACTCTCCGAAACAGATCGTGGTGCGGGCGGATTTGGCTCTACTGGAAAAAAATGACCGTTTTTCACTGATAGTTTTTCTTGACAATAAATCGACCAAACGAGTGATACATCAATGCTTGAAATCAGTTCTGCCAGAATCAATCACCAATTGCTCACAAACTCTGTCCGAAGCCATTTGACAACAGAGAAAAACCTCTGCTTCAGTTGGTCTGCCAGAAGCAACCGCGATGACAATCGGCAGGCCACTTGCAAAGCCTCTGTCGAGGCGAACGGCACAGTCATCTGGGACAGTGGAATTGTGGTGACAGACAGCCAGACCTTGGCATATTCAGGACCTGCGCTTCCAAGGGGAATCCCTCTGCATTTCAACATTGTCTCCACAGACATTTACGGAGAAAACGCCCACTGCAGCGACTATTTCATCATTTCCAACATTGACTGGCAGGCTGACTGGATTGCATCAGCGCCTGGTATGGAACGCACCAGGGCACGATATTTCCGAAAGACCTTTACACTTTCAAAACAAGTCAAGAATGCGCGTCTATACGCCTGCGGCATCGGCTACCAGCAAGTGTATCTCAATGGTCGTTCTCTTGATGAAAATTCAGACAAAGGGCATCCGCTTGACCCTGCCTTCACAGACTATTCCAAACAGGCCCAATATGTCCTTTATCCCTCCTTGCAGGACAGGCTGGAAACTGAAAACTGCATTGGCATCATAGTCGGACTAGGCTGGCGCGACAATGACCTCATGAGAGATGCAAGCGAAAAGAGAGGGCGAGAAGCATCTTTCCGCGGTGACCCCATGCTCACCGCCATGCTTGTCATCGACTATGAAGACGGAACATCGGAAACAATTGCCACTGATGAAACCTGGACGTGTGGGCAGGGGCCAATCGTCTATAATGACCTCTATAACGGCACAACATTCGATGCACGCCTGGATGAGCCGCTTTGGGCGACATCTCAGTGGAGTGGTGTTGCGCTGCACGCCGTCGTCGCATATAACGTCGGTGGATATGGCGAATTGGTCCCCATGCAGTTGCCTCCGATTGAAGCCAACGAGGAGTACGCTCCCATCAGCCAATGGCAATTGAACGGCAATTTTTATTTTGATTTTGGGCAGAACCTGGCTGGAGTTATCCGTCTGCGGCTTCCAAATGGACTCGCCGCAGGCCAAAAAATCACCTTAAGCCATTCCGAAGAACTTGATGAAAACGGCGAACTCTACACATTGACGCTTCGTGCGGCTAAGGCGACAGATACGTACATAGCCTCAGGCAACGAAAAGGCTGGAGATGTCTTTCAGGCTCCATTCACCTTCCATGGCTTCCGATATGCATGCATCTCAGGCCTGGAATTGCCGCCTCCCGCAGGTTCCGTCATCGCAGTCGCCATGCGAAACAACTTTGACAAAAGCAGTTTCTTCACCTGCGGAAATCCCTTGCTCAACCAACTGTACCGTTGCTGCATCGCCACGGAAAGAGCAAACTCGCACTCCATGCTGACGGATTGCCCGCAGCGGAATGAACGGATGGGATGGCTCAATGACGCAACAGTCCGTTTCGAAGCTTTTCCATACGCTTTCGAATCGAACACAATTTTCAGGAAAATCATTCAGGATGTACTCAATGACCAGGCGAGTGACGGTGCTATCGGCGACACAACGCCATTCCATGTGTTCGGAAACATGCCTGCCGACCCTGTCTGCTCGTCATTCCTCATCGCAGGACTTGAAGCATACCTGCATGACGGCGACATTGATGTCATTCGGCATGCCTTTGACGGATTCAAGGCGTGGACAGATTGCCTGTTGTCTCATTCAGAAAACCTCATCGTCAATTATTCCCATTGGGGCGACTGGGCTGGCCCTGCATACGCGTGCAACCCAGAGAATGGTGCCAGATCGGCGGTCACGCCTGGCGAATTCATGTCAACTGGTTTCTTGTTTTTCAATTGTCAAACAATCAGCCGCATGGCTGAATGGCTTGGAAAGTACGACACCGCAAAAGAATACGCAGACAAGGCAAAAGACGTCAAAGAGGCGATGCTCACGAAGTGGTATAATCCAGAAACAAATCTATTCGCCACGGGTTCCATGGCGTGCATTGTCTTCCCACTGTGGCTTGGAATCTATCCAAAGGAAAAGGCAACCGCCGCCGCCAAGCAACTGCATGACGAACTTGTTGCCGCAGACTACAAGTTCACGACAGGGAATCTCTGTACGAGATATCTATTCGAAGTCCTTACACAGTATGGATTTGTGGACGAAGCATACGAATTGGCGACGCGAGATGTCTATCCGAGTTTCGGTTTCATGCTCCAGCAGGAAGCGACCACCATCTGGGAACGGTTTGAACTGAAAAAAGATGGCGGCATGAACTCCCACAATCATCCAATGTATGCTTCTGTCTATCACTGGTTCTATGCTTTCCTCGCGGGAATCAAAGTCACCTCGCCATCATGCAGGACTGTTACCGTCAAGCCTTATTTCCCCGCCCGCCTGCAATCCGTCCAATGTGGATTCGAGACAACGCTCGGTACTTTGTCCGTCCGCTGGTTCAGGCGTTATGGGGCCCTGTATCTTCATGTCACTGTACCTTTCGGAATGACTGCGACTGTGGAATTTGACGGACACTCCGCCGTCTGCGGATCAGGCTTTCACGTCTTCGAGGCCATTGATTAAAAAACAGAATCTGAGATTCTCCCCCATAAAAAATATGGTCCTGCAATCTGTTCTGATTGTAAAAAGATTTAGTATAATTATAATATTATCAATATTATCAACATTAAATTGGTCTTTGTTTTCATTTGTCCAACAACCAAGCAGTAACAATGAAATACCAGGAATCATTTGACCTACTTTTCGCGCTCATGCGCAACAAAGCCGCTACCGCAGACATCCCAGCAGTCAACAAATCAGTCGCCATGATGAAAGACTATCTGGAGGCGCATGGTATTTCATGCGCCGTGGAATCTTTCGAGGGAAGAAATGCGCTATTCGCCTCGACCCGCCCTGGGAAAGCACATAAACTTCTGTTGAACGCGCATCTGGACGTCGTTCCCGAATCCATCCCAAACCAGTATGAACCAAACGTCCGTGACGGTGTTCTCTATGGTCGTGGCTCCTCTGACTGCCTTGGCAACGCCACCTGCGCCGCCCAAGTGCTCATCAACACAGGCGACAAGGCGGATATCGGCGTTATCTTCTCCTCCGATGAGGAAGACGGCGGCTTCACTACAGGTGGAATGGCACATCGTGGATACGTTCCGACTGAAATGGCCTGTGTGCTTGACGGTGGTAGCCTCTCGAGTATCGCCGTCGCCCAGAAAGGCATCTGCATACTTAAAGTCGTCGCGCACGGTCATGGTGGTCATTCATCGGCTCCATGGGAGTTCAACAACCCAATTCTCATGCTGACTGAAGCATTCCGAAAACTGGATGCCGTCTGGAAGAATCCGACTGCAGACGACCAATGGCACGACACTTGGGCACCCTGCATGATTTCCTCTGGCAATGCCAACAACCAGATTCCCGACGATGCGGAAGCCATCATCAACATCCGTTTCATCAAGCCTGGAGACATTCCCCGTATCATCGATTTCGTCAAGACGACGACAGGCCTGGACGATGTCACTGTCGTACGTGAATGCGAGCCCGCTGAATGTTCTCCCGACCACCCGATGATCCGACGCCTAATCAATTCCCTCCAGGCATTGCATCCAGATGTTCCCGTGAAAACGCACCGCATGAACGGTGCCACCGACGCCCGCCACCTCACTTTCCTCAACCTTCCCATTGCCATTTTCTCACTCGGTGGCTCAGGTGCACACTCTAATAATGAACGTATTGTTATCGACAACTGGGTAACAGCCATTGACGCCATTACGCAGTTCGCTTCTTCATTCAATTGAAATCTATCGTGAGAATGCTGCACTGACTCTCATCAGAAAATCAATCAAGAAAAGAAAAACGCTTAAAAATGGAACTCGAAGAATTCAAAAACATCATTCGGACTGTTGATGAGGAAAAACTCAAGCAGGCTGTCGTGTATGCAAATGATAATTACCCCGCATTGGTAGATGATTTTAAAAACACGTTGAAAAATGCCGCCAGCATGGGATTCCCTACAGACGAAGGTGACCATGCCCAACTGGATTTTTCACTACTTATGCTGTCGGCGAAACGCGAAAAGGGTGTTTTTCCAGAACTATATCGGCTATTGCGCAACAAGTCAATCGGTGAAGCATACGATGAACAAAGTTGGTTCATGAGACAACTGCACAGATTTATCGGTTCTCTATGCGAACCAGATGACATGGGTGCCATTGGCGATTTTGTACTGGACGCTTCGCTCTTTTCTCCCATCCGCGAACAGTCGCTTTTGTCATTATATTTCATTTGGGTCGAGAAAATCGTCACGGAAAAAGATACCATTGATGAATTCAGGCGTCTTCTTATCCAAGGACTTTCCCCTGATGATGATTGGAAACTGTGGATGGCACTTGTCATAAATGCCGCAGTTGTTGGCGGAAACAGATTAAAACCAGAAGTTTTGAAGATTCTTGATGATGGCCGCTTCGCCGACCAGACGTCCTTTGTCAGGAAAATAGTCAATGGACTGTTTAGCGATGGCAATTCACGTTTCCGTTCCATGATGCGGAACGAACACAAAGGCTTCTTCGAAAATCTGGATGAAGAAATCACCGATTACTGCACACCTCCCAAAGAAGAAAATTTCGAAATGCCGCAAAAAGGCAAGCCACTGGTTCGCGAACAACCCAAAATCGGCAGAAACGACCCATGTCCGTGCGGGTCTGGGAAAAAATACAAGAAGTGCTGCGGAAAAAACGAATAGCAGGAGTTACGACGGCGCGCCTGCGTCCCGCTGTCAAATAAACAAATTAAACAAACTTACCATATCCAAATCAACCATAAAGGAACAAATTCGTCATGGCTGACTCATACTTGCAGAAAATGTTCGCCGAGCGCATCGGCGGTGCTTCTTTCGGAAAGGACACGAAAATCTACAAATTCGAGAAAATCAAACGCGCCAAACGTGCCGCGCTCGCCGCAAATCCAGGCGCGGAACTCATTGACATGGGCGTAGGCGAACCCGATGACAAGGCGTTCCCAGAAGTAATACAGGCACTCGCAGTCGAGGCAGACAAACTGGAAAACAGATTCTACGCCGACAATGGCGGTCCTGAATTCAAGGCCGCCGTCAAAGACTACATGAAGGAACTGTACGGCGTCGAACTGGATGCGGAAACGGAAATCCTTCACACCATCGGTAGCAAATCCGCGCTGACGCTTCTTCCCTCCTGTTTCATCAACCCTGGCGATATCACCTTGATGACCATCCCTGGCTATCCTGTTATGGGGACCTGGACAAAATATCTCGGCGGCGAGGTTGTCAACATGCCTCTTCTAAAGGAAAACGGCTTTTTCCCAGATTTCGATGCCCTTACCGCCGACCAGCGCCGCCGCGCAAAACTCTGCTACCTCAACTATCCGAACAATCCTACTGGAACCTGCGCCACGCCTGAGTTCTACGACCGTGCCATTAAGTTCGCGAAGGAGAACGATATCCTACTTGTTATTGATGCACCGTACGCTCCTCTGAACTTCAAGGGCAAGCCGCTGAGCATCTTGTCCCGCCCTGGCGGCAAGGACGTTTCAGTCGAACTCCATTCGATGTCCAAGGGATTCAACATGACTGGCTGGAGACTTGGCTGGATATGCGGCAATGCGGACGCAGTCAAGGCATTTGCCACGGTAAAGGACAATGCGGACAGCGGACAGTTCCTCGCCATCCAGAAGGCCGCTGCAAAGGCGCTGGCAAATCAGCGGAACATCACGCCAATCATCTGCGAAAAATACCGCCGCCGCCTCGCTGCGCTCTGCGAAACGCTCCAAGCGCTCGGCTTTGACGCAAGAATGCCCGAAGGCTCTTTCTACCTCTATGTCGAAATCCCCAAAGGCATCAAAGGCGGCCGTCGTTTTGAGTCGGGAGAGGATTTCTCACAATGGATGATAACTGAAAAACTCATCTCGACAGTTCCATGGGACGATGTCGGCCACTTTGTCCGTTTCTCCGCAACGTTTGTCGCTCCGACGCTCGAAGAGGAGAACCGCGTGCTGAATGAAGTCAAGAAACGCCTGGCGGATTCCGTTTTTGAATTTTAATGCCTACACAAAAGGACAAACCGAAGAAAGAACTGTGGGACTGGTGGCTAGACGACTGCCATAGCCCCTCGTTCAACATGGCCGCTGACGAGGCGTTGCTTCTTTCGGCCAATCTCCGTGGACGGCCTTTGCTCCGCTTCTATGGATGGGACTGCAAAGCGGTATCCATCGGCTATGTCCAAAGCGCCTCCGCCGCACCTGAAGGCTATGCATACGTGCGACGACCCACGGGAGGCGGTGTCGTCTATCATGACTTCGATTTCACCTATACGGTCGTCTTCCCCGCCAATCATTGGCTGAACACGCTGGACCGAATGAACTCATACGACTGGATCAACCGTTCCATACAGGCTGGTCTCCAGTCCCTTGACATTCAGGCCGCCCTCTCCGACGACCATATTCCCCATTCCGTTGACCGCCTGACGATGGTCTGCTTCACAAACCCAACAAAGTATGACATCATCCTTGCAGGGCAAAAGGTCGGCGGCTCCGCCCAACGCCGCGTCCGCGAGGGACTCCTTCACCAGGGGAGCCTCCATTTCGGAAAGCCGCTACCAGCCTCGCGCGACACTTTCTCACAGGCTCTCGCCCAAGGATTCCGCGACATTATGAATGTCCACCTGCAACTGTTCATGCCGCCAGATTGGCTCATAGGACAAATTCTTGAACTAAAATATGTAAAATACGCGACAAGCGATTGGAACGATAAACGCATATAATTATTCAAAAACACAGTCTTTTGAAAATATACTTAATTAACCCTGGGAGAAACAATTATGAAACAACTGCTTAGATTCACCCTCATCGAACTGCTTGTAGTCATCGCCATCATCGCCATCCTAGCCGCAATGCTCCTTCCTGCTCTTGCCAAGGCACGTGAAAAAGCACGCAACATTACCTGCACCAATAACCTTAAAACGATGGGTATCAGCAATGCACTCTATGCCGATGACAATCAGGACCATGTGGCTCCTGGCCGATACAACTATGCAGGCCATATCTTCTATTCCGCACTTGCCAACTACGGTTGTGACTGGCAGGATTCATACCGTGCGAACGGTGTCTTCAAACCCGCCAAAGGAACATTTGCCTGCCCCTCCGAATCCATGGGGTTTGACTGGAAGTACACTACCAGCCCCTACGCCTACGCACATACCCATTACACTTGCAACACATATCTCAACGGCGATACCAACCGCACTACCGACGCCACCGCAAACACCAACCGCACGCTGAGCCAGATTACTCAGAGTTCCATCGCGCTCCTCTTCATCGAATCAGGCGATGGTGGCAATCCCGTCTGCATGTGGACAAATTTCTTCGGTTATCGCCATAACGGCGGCACGCAGTATCCAACCCAAGGAGGAGCACGCTATTACAAGGACGGCACAACGCCCAATGGGTCGCTTAATATGACATTTGCCGACGGTCACTGCGAAGCCATGAAAGGCTCACAAGTTTTGGCAATCAATGCCGTTTCCTCACAGAACTTCTTCAAGCGCGGCATTAAATTCTGAATCTGGACGAACCTTGGCGATGGCTGGTTTCATACCATCCATGCCATATTCCGCGCCTCTCAAACAACATTCCAGAGGAGAATTCCATCATGTCATTCCTTGACTTGGCAAAAGCACGATATTCATGCAGAAAATACAGCACAAAGGCTGTTGAACCTGAAAAAGTGGAAGCGGTTCTTGCTGCCGCCACAGCCGCGCCGACTGGCTGCAACAACCAGCCACAGCGCATTCTGCTTGTCGATGACCCCGCAGTTCTCGCAAAAATCCGCGAATGCACCCCTTTTCAGTTTGGCGCACCACTCACATTTGTTCTCTGCTATGACAAGGACGCCTGCTGGCGCAATGACAAAGGCGAAGGAATCGGACCAATCGATACGACAATCGTCATGACCCATATAATGCTTCAGGCAGCCGAACTTGGGCTTGGCACCTGCATCGTCGGATACTATGACAAAGACGCACTCATCAAGGCGCTGAACATCCCCTCGAACCTGGAACCCGTCCTGTTGTTGCCAATGGGCTATCCAGCCGAAGGAACCCGCCCATCGCAAATGCATGAAAAACGAAATCCCGCCTCCAAATTCGTTTTCAGGAATCACTTTTAATACTTCAGGAGACAGCAGGTGAATATCCTGCTCATAGCCAATTGCCGATTGGGGGATGCCCTTGTCATGATTCCTGCACTGAAACTGCTCAGACGGCAGTTTCCTGACTCGCACATCACCCTCACTAGCGAGACGACACCCGCAGGCATTGTCTCTGCGCAGGATATCCTTGGCGGACGCGGTCTCATCGATGAGTTTATTCCAATGGCAATGCCAGATAGTAAACTGGCACGACTTTGGGCACGCCTTAAATGGCTCATGCTTCTGCGAAAACTTGGTCCATGGAAAATCGGCATTGTCCTGATGCCGCCATATCCGCCGCTGACAATGGCACTCGTAAGCCGCTTCAAATTGTATTTGCGTATCAGCGGCGCTCAGCGAATCATCGCACCAGACACAATATGCCATGCGAGCCGTCTGGCAGACGGCTCGCTGGAACGCCTGCCGCATGTCAGCGACGCAATGGTCGGCCTGCTAGAGCCGCTGGGCATTTCTTCTCCAGCGCCAGGCAAAGCAGACGCTTCTCTACCGTCGTCATCCACCCCTGCTCCCTGTCGCTCATTGCCATCTGGCCATCTCTGGGCCATTGCGCCTGGCACCAACATGCCGTCAAAATGCTGGGCGCATTACGGCGAACTGCTAGAAGCGCTCCAGAGACGTCTTGGAATTGTCCCTGTCTATATCGGCGGAGAAAATGACAAGCCACTGTGCGAAGAATTGAACCGCAAAGTGCCTGGCATCTGCATCATAGGGCGCACGATGCCTGAAGTCGAGGCGATCATAAGACAATGCGAGGTTTATTTGGGAAACGACACGGGCATCATGCACCTCGCCGCCGCCCTTGGCCTCCGCTGCATCGCCATTTTTTCCTGTCGGGACATTCCTGGAATCTGGGAACCATATACAAACGACAAGTTGATCTTCCGTGCAACCAACATGAATTGCGAGGGGTGTCTTTTGACCATTTGCCCAAAACGCCATAACGCTTGTATGGAGGCTATTACAGTTTCGCACGTGATGGACCGAATTCTTTCAGAATAGGATTCCAGCCTAAGTTTTTGCTAATTCCTTCGGCGGTATCTGCGTCACTTTTCACACTGACACTCCTTTATGATTCCATTTCCATAGCAGACACAGTCATAAGAATTTGTTTTTGTTCCTCTTTGCATCTGGAGTCGAATTCATCTTCTCCAATGGCTAGACGCCTATTGTTGTATTATACTTTTCTATTTGCGCAGGAGTCAAACCAAGGTCTTCACAGATTTCCTCAGTTGTCTTACCTATCTTTATCATGCGACTTATAATTTGCTTATATGTAAGATTTCTTCCCTCCTTGCGTCCTAGATTCCTTCCCTCCTTGCGTCCTTCCTTGCGTCCATTTTCTTTTGCAAACTTAATCAAATCAAACATTTCCTGTTCCTCCTTGTCTATTACAATGTTATAGTCCCTTCTAAGGATTTCATACCGTTTCTTTGAGGATAATGAGTCCGTCAATAATGTATGCAGCAGGGCAAAACCTGTTCCCTCGGGAGGCGGCTTTGTCTGGTTCATGTAGATTATCATCAATTCCAAAAGGTCAAATGCCTTTTTGTCTTTGGAAAGACACTCTGCGCTTCCTGAGCGGAGATGTTCACAGAGATCATAACTGACCGATGAATTTGCATATTTCAAAGGGGCACAGGGACATAGCCATAAGGAGAATACTTTCTTCAGACGATTATAGTCACTGCCTTTGAATTGCTTTCCTTTCTCATCGGAAACTATTCGACATACATAATATATACCTCTTTTGATAATTTTATAGCCTAAATGTATTTTATTTTGGAATTCAAGATGGAAAAGCACAATATTTGATTTGCCATTCTCCGCTGGATGGAGAAACCGTTCCTTTCTACTTGAAATTTGGTTAAATAAAGGCATTTTAACAAAAAACAAGGTTCTCTATATCCAAGGATAAAATATGACCAGAATATATCTCGCCCCTGAATTCCCCTTTGAAGTCACGTCGCTCAACACACTTCTGGACGAAAGTCGCTGGCAGAACGTCCCTCTCATTGACGGCTACAAGGTCAAGCGGTCCGACACCTATTTCATCCATGGCTACGCCCGCTCAAAAGTCGCCCACAAGGACGGTGCCATCTATATGCGCGCAGATTTCGACCATTTTGACAAGGCTGAATTCAGTTTTCGCGACCATTACGACGAATGGACCAGTGACAACGGCGCGGAATTCTTCATCAGTGCCGATGGTAATCTCCACCAATTCGAGACAAATCCCAATGGTGCAAAATGCTACTACCTTAACAGTAAACTCCTTGCGACCGACGATTCGCCCCTCGAACTAGCCGCCATCTCCGAACCAGGCAGGTGGACAATCGTTGTAAAAGTCGCTCTAGACCTTCTAGGCAAGTTCACTGAACTCAAGTTCAACATCCGCATCAATCTTGAGCACGTCATCAAGGACAACTTTGAGCCATCGACTATTGAGGCGAACATCCCTATTGACGGTCTGAAACTCGTCGGCACCATGGATGCCGCCCAATGCGCCGTCGCAACCACCGATTTCAACTCAGAATTCCACCAACAACTCCTTGCGACGAACACATTCACTGAATGCGAACTCTACCGCCTCGCCGCACCGAAAACCACCTGCGACTTTGCTCCCATCCTTTCCTTGTATGATGCATACCAAACCTCAAAGACTGCTGAAGACCGTGCTGTCGCCTTTCTCAACCTGCGCCGCGCCATGACGCTCTTCGAGTCTCCTCTCATTGATGAGAATCCCGAGACCGACCGCACCTTCACACTCGCCGACGGTCCGCTTTCCGCCGATTTCACTTCGCCTCACGGGACCTTGAAACTCGGTCTCTATGGCGTCAACGGCGGTCCAAAACTCAACATCCAGACCATCGATAATTTTAATGACAATTTCAAAAAACTAAGGCTGACCTATTCGCGCCTCCATGACATCCCCTTGACCAACAATGGCTTGCGCCTTGTCGATACACATCTTATCTTTGGGAACTGGAATGACGACCCGTCCAATCCAGACAACTACTTTTTCGATGCGACCGACGACTATCTGATGAACCTAAAATCGCTCGGCACGGACATCGTCTATCGCCTCGGCCCAAGCATCGATCACAGCCTCCACACATATTTCAGAAGACCGAAGGACTTTGAAAAATTCGCTGAAATCTGCGCTGGAATTGTCCGCCATGTCAACTGTGGCTGGGGCAACGGCCACCATCTGGACATCCGCTACTGGGAAATCTGGAACGAGCCCAACATCGGCATCCGCATGTGGGATGGTACCATGGAAGACTACTACCGTCTCTATGTCACCGTCGCCAAGCGCCTCAAGTCAGAGTTTCCCGACATCAAGGTCGGCGGTGGCTCGTTCGGCGCACTGCGTCCTGTCTGGACAATGCCATTCATGTATCACTGCCTCAAGGAAAAGGCACCGATGGATTTCTTCTCCTGGCATCGCTATGGCCGCACACCCGACATGTTCGTTTCCGAACCTTTCGCAGCGCGCCGAATTCTTGACGCATATGGCTTCAAGCATACTGAACTACACCTCAATGAATGGCATTACGCCCCGGGCGACTGGAACGCCAGAGACCCGAATTTCCGCCGCTGGCTTGACGAATCCCCCGAGGGCATGATGGGGCGCGACTCCGCCGCGTTCAACCTATGCACGCTCATCCGCTGGCAGGATTCGCCGCTGGACATGTCGAACTACTACATGGCATGCAGCAGTTCGTTCGGATTCAGGCATGTATACGGCAATCTCAACAAGAACTACTTCGGTTATCTCGCGTTCGCGAAGATGCAGGACTGCCCGAACCTCGTCGCCACGACCACAACGGACAAGGACATCTGCGTCATGGCAGGCCACGACGGCAACGGCAACGCCGCCGTCATCGTCTCCGCCTTCAAGCACGATGAAATCGAACTGACCATTCGCCTCGACGGCGTCGCCGCCCCGAAAAACCTCAATGCCAAACTCATCGACACGGACAATGACTTGGAGGACGTCGCCGTGAAGGCCAACGGCAATGCCATCACCCTGAAAAAACAGCCAGGTTCCGCCGTGTTCCTGCTGACATTCGCTTTCTGACTTTCATCTCAAAGGATATCCCCAACCCCAAAGGAGAAAAAGACATGTCATCGATTCTCAAGACCTTTGCATCGCGATTATCGCTCTGCACAGCCGCCGCCTGCGCTCTCGCCCTTTCCGCGGACAGTGTGTTCCTGCAGGCGGAGCATGTCACCACACGGAGCGGCGAGGCACAGTTGTCGCGGCGCGTCAACCTGATTTTCGCAGATGATTTCGCCGAGAAAAACGACAAATGGCAGCCGTGGAAGAACTACGAGGACGTCCTGGACATCAAACTTGGCGAAATCCAGGGAACGCGCGGCCTCGTCATCACACATGGACCGCAAAAGAAGAACGACACGGCGTTCGAGATTGCCACAAAGCCGTTCAACGTCGCTGAAGGCAGCGAATTCGTGATGAAGATCAGCGCCCGAGGCACGGTGGACATGTCCGCCGCCACCCCTTGTGGCACCGACTACCGCACGGAAATCAAGTGGATGGACAAGGACGGCAACGCGCTTCCGCCAAAGCCGTTCAAGTACAAAGTCATTTCAAGGGAAATCCGTGAGACGACCATCATCGGGCAAGTGCCTCCACGCGCCGCGAAGGCCGTCGTCTCCTTCGGCGCCGACAATCCAAATGTCAACCCAGGCAATTACATTGTCTACACGGGTCTGTCGTTCGAGTCGGAGGAAAAAGACACCGCGCTCTGGCAGTCTGGCCACTTCGTCTCCAGGTCTTTCCAGATGCCCGCCGCAGGCAGTGCCTTTGAATGGGATGCGGACTGCCCCAAAGGCACATCCATCGAGTTCCAGGTCTCGACTGCTCCCGACGACAAGGGCGTGCCAGGCGAATGGTCGCCATTCGTCGGTCCTGTCGGCGGCAAGTCCTTCACAATCAGCGGGACAAAGCTGCCCGCCTTTGCCCAGAGCCAGCGATGGTTTCGCTACCGCGCCATTCTCAAAGGCACGAAAGGCAAAACGCCCAGCCTGAAACGTGTCGCCATCGGCGACATTGAAGACAGCAGCTGGAGCGGTCTCGACCGCAATGCGCCCTTCATCACAAGAGTCACGCCAGCCGTCTGCGCAGACGCATCCGCGCCGATTCAATTCAAAATCAGCGATGAAACGCTAGTCGACTGGTCGAAGGTCCAGCTGATATTTGATGGAGAGGATGTGTCACAACAGCTGTCTCGCATGAATAATATCATCACATTGACTCCTGCGAAGCCGCTTGCGCCGCCAATTCAGCGCTTTGAAATCGTGTCTAACTGGAAAATCAGCAACAATTTCAGAAACGCCCTGAACATCTCCGTTCTCAAGGATGACCCAGGCGTCTTGCGGATTTTCTCCGATAGGCCCAGATGCGATACGTCCTTCCAGATTCTGTCCCCCGAATACTGCGTCAAGGAAGGGATGGAAGTGACCGTTAAAATGGACATCCGCCACGATCTTAACCTCTCGTACGTGAGCAAGGGGCCTGCATTCGGCATTCAATGGCTAAATAAGCTGCAAGCCACCATCGGTGCCCCCGTCCCGATTCCAGTCAAGAACAACAAGGACTGGCAGACCTACACCGCCACGGCGACTGCTCCCGAAGGCGCGAAATTTGTCCGTGTTGCCTACGGCTTTGATTTCCCTGACATCTATGACGACCACTATCTCGACATCCGCAATCCATCCATCAAGGGCAATGGCATCATCCCCGCCGATGCGCTCAAGCCGAACTTCCACAAGATGTCGCTCAAGGTCTCCGACGCCAACGGCAATGCCTGCTGGCAGGACTATTTCCTTCTGATCGACAAGCCGATTGAAAAGAACATCGTCACCATCCGCAAGGACGGCGCGATCCTCATCGACGGCAAGCCGTTCTTCCCCATCGGCCTCTACGCCGTCTGGAAACGCCCCTTCAACCACAACAGCTTCGACGAGGCGTTCGAGGGTCTGCGCAAGGGCGGATTCAATCTTGCGCATACATATTCGTCGGCACGCGGACCCGAGTTCTCCAACTTCATGGACTCCGCCGCACGCCACGGCGTCAAGCTGTACATCGCCTCTCGCAAAGGAGCGAACTGCATGGACATCGAGTCCTACCTGATGGACGTCGTCAACGAGCGGAACCATCCCGCCATGCTCTCCTGGTATCTCGCCGATGACACAGCCTCACACGTCGGCCATGAGGACCTGAAGCTGCTCCATGAGGCCGTCCGCTCCATCGACAACGCGCACATCACCGTCCAGGCGGACCCCGTCGGCTTTCCCAACAATTCGCGCTACCGCGACTATGTCCACTCCACGGACGGTTTCTTGCCAGAAATCTACCCTGTCCGCAAAACTGCGGCAGATGACGAGACTGTTCCGAAAGTTATCCAGGACATGAAGACCATCCAGGCGGACCTCGCAGCAAACGGTTTCCCCGCAAAGACCATCTGGCCTATCATCCAATATTTCCAAGGCTGGACCTCCTGGACGCGCTTCCCTACCTACGACGAATTGCGTGCCATGAGTTTCGAGTCCATCATCCACGGCGGCAACGGAATTACATGGTACACATACGGGGGTTGGGGTAACAACCACGGTTGCTGCGACAACGAGGAGGTTTGGGGCAACATCTGCAAGGTCGCCACCCAACTCCGTGACCTGGAGGATGTCTTCCTGACTGAATGCTATGAAAAAGCAGAGGCCCCAGTCATCGTGAATGGCCCAGAAAAGGACAAGATGGGCTTCGACTCCATCAGCGTGCTTTTCAAGCGTGTCGGCGACCGCCAGTTCCTCATCTGCGCCAACTCAGCCTTCCACGAAGTCACAGCCACGCTCAAGGCAAAAGGCGTTTCAAAAGGGAAAGTCTGGTTTGAAGACCGTAATGTCACACTTCAGGACGGCCAGTTCACTGATACATTCAAGCCGTATGACGTCCACGTCTATGAACTGACGAAATAGACAAAGTAACGACGGCCTCCCTGTCATCTCAGGAATTCCACACAAAAACAGAAAAGGATATATCAGAAATGGACCTGAAGTCGCAATTCGATCTTCATCTGCAGAAATGCCCGATTCTCGCCATCCTTCGCGGCATCGGCATCGACGAGGTGCGCCCCGTCTGCGACGTGCTCTACGACAACGGCATCATGCTTCTTGAAATTCCGATGAATACGCCGAATGTCCTTGAGTGCATACGTATCGCGGCGGAACACTGCAAAGGCCGACAACTGGTCGGCGCGGGTACCGTGCTTGAACCTTCCCAGGTCACGGCGGTGAAACAGGCTGGCGGACAGTTCATCGTCTCGCCTAACACTGACGAAAGCGTCATCCGCCACACGAAAGCCGAAGGCATGCTGTCCATACCTGGCTTCTTCACTGCGACAGAAGGCTTCCAGGCTCTCCGATATGGTGCAGATTATTTAAAACTCTTCCCCGCGATTCTCGGACCAGCGTATGTCAAGGACCTCAAGGCCGTTATCAAGGCACCAATCATGGCTGTCGGAGGTGTCAATTCAGACAATCTTTCTGAACTACTCAAGGTCTGTTGCGGCGCGGGCATCGGAAGCGCACTCTATAAACAAGGAAAAACAATCGAAGAAATCGACACCGCAGCCAAAGCATTGCTGAAAGCAATTGGAAAATAAAACATGAAAATCACCAATCTTGAACTTTTCAAAGTCGCTCCTCGCTGGCTCTTCCTGAAAACAACAACAGATGAAGGCATCTGCGGCTGGGGCGAACCTGTCATCGAAGGCAAGGCTGACACCGTCGCCGCAGCCGTACAAGAATTCTCCCCTTTGCTCATCGGCAGAGACCCATTTGCCATTGAGGACATCTTCCAGACTCTTTACAGAGGCGGCTTCTACCGTGGTGGCCCCATCCTCTCCAGTGCCATTTCAGGCATTGAGCAGACACTATGGGACATCAAGGGAAAAGTGCTCAACGTTCCTGTTTATGAACTACTCGGAGGTGCTGTCCGAGACCGCATTCAAGTCTATTGCTGGATTGGAGGCGACCGTCCTGACGACACCGCCGCAGCCGCAGTCGAAAAGTCCAAACAAGGATACAGTGCAGTCAAAATGAATGGTACGCCTGAAATCGACTACATTGACAACTGGTCCAAAATTGATGCTGCCGTAAAACGCGTAGCGGTGATTCGCGATGCTCTCGGGCCAAATTTCGGCATCGCCGTCGATTTCCATGGACGTGTTCATCAGGCTATGGCCCGCATTCTCATGAAAGAACTTGAGCCATATCATCTCATGTTCATTGAGGAACCAGTGCTGATAGACAATATCGAGGCTTTCGCTGAACTCCGTCGCCATACAAGCACCCCTATTGCGACAGGTGAACGAAACTTCCTGCGCTGGGGCTTCAAGGACATACTCACACGGGGCATAGCCGATATCATCCAACCCGACCTCTGCCATGCAGGCGGTATCTTTGAAGTGCGTAAAATAGCCGCTATGGCCGAATGCTTCGATGTAGCCGTCGCTCCTCACTGTCCGCTCGGCCCAATCGCCTTTGCAGCAAGCCTTCAGTTGGACTACTGCACGCCAAACGCCGTCATCCAGGAGCAAAGTCTCGGCATACACTACAATCAAGGGGCGGACTTGCTTGATTATCTTGAAGATCCGAAGGTATTCGGCTACAAAGACGGCTACGTCTATCGAAACACCCTGCCAGGCCTTGGCATTACTGTCAATGAACAAAAAGTCCGTGAAGCCGCAAAGACTGGACACCACTGGCTAAACCCAATCTGGCGAACAGGCGATGGTGTCATCGCTGAATGGTAATGCACGCGGGTTCCGCAAAAGGCTATCAATGCGGAACCCGCCATGTTCAGAATGTAATGACGACTTTGCCGATATTCTTCTGAGCCTCAAGAACGGCATGGGCTTCATTCGCCTGCGTATATGGGAAACAAGCATTGATTACAGGCGTGATGGCTCGTTTCTCAAATGACGGCCAGAGTTGCTCCACGAGAGTCCGCAGAATATCGCCTTTTTCTTCATCTGAACGACTGCGAAGCGTACTTCCCATGAGACGCAAGTGTTTCTTGAGCATGACCCTAAGGTTGATTTCAGTCGTAGTGCCGCCAAGTGTCGCGATAAGAATCCAGCGTCCGCCTGGTTTCATTGCATCTAGGCACGGTCCAAGAATTGCACCACCTGCGCAGTCAAGAGCGACATCAGGTGCTGCGGCCGTCAATGCTACGACAACATCCTCCTTTTTGCGGTTTATGACAATATCCGCACCGAACTTTTTCACCATTTCTGCCTTTTCATCAGAACCTACCGTCGTCACTATTTTTGCTCCGATGACCTTGGCAAGTTGAATGGCAGAAAGTCCGAGTCCACTGGCTCCCGCCTGGATAAAGAGCGTATCTCCCGCCTTGAGCCCAGCCAGCCGCACCAAGTTGAGATAGACTGTTGCATAAGTCTCAGGAATAGCGGCGGCCTCTTCAAAGGAATAGCCACGCGGAATTGGCATGACCATGTCTTCAGGGACATCTGCAAATTCCGCATAGCCACCGCCGCCCAGCAATGCACAGACTTTATCTCCGACATGCCAGCGGGATCCAGAAGCGGCTTCGGCGATTTCTCCCGAGCATTCGAGGCCTGGCCAGTCAGGCCATCCAGGCGGTGGCGGATACGTACCAGCCTTCTGGAGCAAATCCGCACGGTTCACTCCAGCGGCCTTAACTCGGATGATAACATGGCCAGCCCGTAGTTCTGGCCTTGGAAGGTCGGCTAACTCCAAATGCTGGTCAGCCGTGATGACAATGCCTTTCATTTTCATGAATTCATACTCCTTGTGATGGTTGAAAATGGCCAAATAAACTCAAACTCCTATTCCTGTTCTTTGAACGAATCCACTGCCTGCTGTGCAATGCCCCGTAGGAAGGCGGCATCCTTGTCCCCAATGCAATCAGGAATAAACGTAATATCGCTAACAGGGCGATGATAGAGTTTTGCAAACCAGACACACGCCTGAAGATACTCCCCTCGCTGATTTAGATGAATGGTATCGCGATGAATGAACATCTCTCCCGTCTCAATGCTCTTCACCCATCTCATTTTTCCTACAAGCGCCCACGCCTGGTCAGGCAAATCGGGCCATGTCATTGTCTGGAGAAGTTCAGGCGGATAATTGACAAAGGCGTGGGGTTGCTGCTGTCTGGCAAGTTGCACTGCATAGCCCGTTGGGATAATGCGGAGACCGCCGAGTTCTGCTGCAACCGCACGGTAATTCTCTGTCAGCCTGCGATACATCTCGTCTTGGTCGATTCCCCATGCTCCGCCTGGCATGATTCGCGGGTCGTCCAGACGATATGCCCATGTCTGCTGAATGCAGATTTCAGAAGCAGGCGCGTAATGGTGGATATAGTTGCAGATATTATTCGCAAAAGGCTGATACGTCTCCCTTCTCCAACTGGCGTGGGATGCCTGTTGGATCGTGACGACATCCCATGGACGTGATGCAAGAATATCCCTCAGATGCTTCGTGTGGTTTTGGTACATAACGTAAACGCCGTCCCTTTCCTCATTGGAAATATACTCCCAATGACGATGAAGTTCACAGCCGCCGTGGCTTGCGGCTTCCAAGTGCAGTTCGCAACCCGCAGATTCAACAACTTGTGGGAAATATGCTTTCAGGCTATCTGAAAAACTGTTTCCAATGGTCAAAAGCGACAATGAATTCAATGGTGTGTTCATCATAATCCCTCAGTATTTTGGTGCTTGTTCAAAAGTAAAACGCCCTAGGCGTCCATCACGGTATTCTTTGATAAACGTACTTGCTGAACGGAACAAGTCTGGTATCCCGCCCTGTTTCAGCAGCCCTCTCCGCTTGGCAAGTCCCTCCAGTAGCACATCAGGTGTGTCAGGGCATGAATCAAATCCAAGAACAGACCACTTGACATGAGACTG
>JAGCTA010000486.1 GCA_017963875.1 Victivallales bacterium
GGAATGAGATTGACTTTTGAATGAAGATCCCTGGCGATGGCTGCAAGTTGAAGCGCGTCGTCCATGGAGGCGTTGATGCCCTTGATTAAAATGTATTCCAGTGTAACCATTCTTCCCGTGGCTTCTCGGTAGTCGTTGGCGGCCTTGAGTATGTCGGCAATTGGCGCACGGTGCTTTGGCGGAATAATGGATGCGCGTATGCGGTCGTTGACAGCGTGAAGCGACACGGCAAGATTCCAAGGTCGTCCCATCTCGGCAAGCCGTCGAATCGCATTTGGAATCCCAGATGTCGAGATGGTGACATGGCGTGCCCCCAGCCCCAAGCCGTCATGAGAGCAGATAATGTCAAGGGCGGTCGTCAGGTTCTGGAAATTATGCAAAGGCTCGCCCATGCCCATGACCACGATGTTTGAGATGAGTTTCCCGATGTGGCGAGAGACAAAGATGACTTGGTCGATGATTTCTGAAGACGTCAAGTTTCTTACGAGGCCTTTTTTGCCAGACGCGCAGAAAAGGCAGTGGACCTGGCAGCCGACCTGCGTGCTGATGCAGACAGTGTTGCGTTCAGGTGCCTTGATAAGAACTGTTTCGATGGTGTTTCCGTCCTCAAGTTCGAATAGCCATTTGACCGTTTTGTCTTCTGAAACAAGTTGCTGAAGTTCTTTGAGCGAGCAGCAGTTGAAATCCTGTGAAAGCGCGTTGCGAAGACCTTGTGGCATGTTGGTCATTTCGTCGAAGGAAATCGCCAGTTTGGAATAAAGCCATTCATGGAGTTGTTTTGCGCGGAAGGCTGGCTGACCATGGTCCTTTAGCCAGGAAAGGATGTCATTATTTGATATGTCTTTGATGTTCATGGTAGTGGAGTTAAATGTTGTTTTAAGAAAAACTACAAGTCTTCGTCCTGGATGGCCTCTTCAATGGACTGCGCGATGATTTCTCGTGGTGCGGAGCCAATCTGCGGACCGACGATTCCGCGTTTTTCAAGTGTTTCGATAAGCGAGGCTGCTGTGTTGTATCCGATTTTCAACCGTCTCTGGATATAGGAGATAGAGGCTTTCTGGTCTCTGATAACGATTTCAATCGCCGCCCTGACCAGAGATTCGCCCGCTTGGTCATCGCCAGAATCCCCGAGTTCCGCGCCTTCGGAATCATCGTCGCCAGCGCCAATTGATTTGGATGCCGTTTGAATTAGTTTATAATCTTCTGCATGAGGACCTTGCGCAGAACACGCCTTGACCACGTTGTCGATTTCTTGGTCAGTGAGCATGGCACCTTGAAGGCGCTGCATTCGGAAGGCGTTTGCGGATTTGAAAAGCATGTCGCCACGGCCAAGGAGTGCCTCCGCGCCTTTGCCGTCGATGATGGTGCGCGAGTCAACCTGTGACGAGACCTGGAAGGCGATTCGAGTTGGGAAATTCGCCTTGATGACGCCAGTGATGACATTGACGCTGGGGCGCTGCGTCGCCACAATACAGTGGATTCCAACAGCCCGCGACAATTGTGCGATACGCGCAAGGCATGATTCGACATCCTGGCGTGCCGTGAGCATGATATCCGCCAACTCGTCGATGATGATGACGATGAAAGGCAGTTTTGGGGGAATCGCCTCGCCCGTGTCGTCCAGGACTGGCTCTGCCTCGGGCGGGCGGCGGTTGAAGTCCTCCAGATTGCGGACGCCGACTTTTGCCATGAGTTTGTATCGGCGCTGCATTTCGTCGATGGCCCAATGTAGCGCAAGGACCACAAGGTCAACGTCGGTAATAACAGGAATGAGCAAGTGCGGGATGGTGTTATATACGGACATTTCAACGACTTTTGGGTCAACCAAGATGAGTTTCAGGTCATCTGGCGTGAAACGATAAAGCAATGAAATGATGATGTTGTTGAGACAGACGGACTTACCGCTCCCTGTGGCACCCGCGACCAGCAGATGGGGGCATTTGGCCAAATCAACAACGACGTCCTCCCCCTCGACATTTCGACCAAGAATCACGGGAAGCAGCCCCTTGCTTTTTGTGAATGACGGGCTGGTGATGGATGCGCCCGTGCGGACGACGTCGGTCGTGGCATTTGGAACCTCGATTCCAACATAGTCATGGCCAGGCATAGGCGCGAGGATGCGCAGGGAATTTGCTGCCAGTGCCATGGCGAGGTCGTTATGAACATTCGCAATGGAGGTGACTTTGACGCCTTGGGCGACATGGACTTCAAACAGCGTGATGCGCGGCCCGCGTTTGTGGTTGGTGACTTCTGCGTCAATATAGAAACTGTCAAGCGTGTCCTGGATGGCCTTTTTCTGCTTTGCGATTTCCTGTTCATCTTCCTGGCACCGCGTATCTTCCTGAATGAGCAGGTCAGGGGAGGGCAGGGTATAGTTCTCAAAGGTCGGTGCGGGGGGCGTCGGCGGAGGATTGCTGACAGACACGGGAGCAACATCGGTGGGTTCGGCAACTGGAGTATTCAACGGTAATTCGAGTTGAAGTGGTGCTGCTGCGGCTTCGCCATGGAGGGCGGATTGACGCGAGGCAGAATCCTTGCCGCGTTGATGACGCTGCTGCCGTGCTTCGCGGGCACCCTGTTTTGCCAGAAACATCTCTTCCAGTTTTGTCAACTTTGCGGCTTGATTTGCTGGTTGCGGCGAGGTCTTGACGGGAGATTCGCTAGAGGCCTTTTCCGTTTGGGCTGGCTTCCGAGGCGTTTCCGAGGCAGTTTTGGGTAAAGGCTTTTCTATTGGGGCTTGTGACACCGCGCGATGTTGTTTTCTAAAAAGCCTTTTGACTTTTATGCGTGTGTAGCGGAATAGAATTGAAAAGGCGGACGATGACATTCGATGAAGGGAGGAAGACGATAAAAACAGGAAAATTGATTTAGACTAACATTTAATATGTTAAATATAACCTGTAAAATACAATTTATAAAGTAAAAATCACATGAAAAACTGTTGACAGGTTGAAAAGTTGTAAGATTAGGGTATATATTAATGGTGTTTTTTACTTCAGACAGGATAATATTTAATAGCGTCAAGGTGCATTGTCAATGGGAATAAGCGGTGAAGCAGCGGAATTGCTTGGTCAGATCAAGGAAGGACCAGATGCGGCACTGCGCTCATGGCACGGCGGCGGTTTGTCAGTTTCCGTATTGCGAGAACTTTACGCCAATGAAGGCGATGACTATGATGTGCAGTATTTTCTGGCGGGGTATCCTGAAACCCCCAGCCGAATTCTAGAGGAACTGTCAGGGCGTAGCGAGGCGGCGACGATACTGGCACTTCTTGCAGAGAATCTTCGCACGCCGAAGCCCGTTTTGCAACAACTGGCGCGCCATGAGCGTGTGGAAGTCCGCAAGGCCGTCGCGGCTGGCAGGGGAATCAGCCCGCAGGTCGCGTTGCTGCTATGCGATGATCCAGACGCATCGGTCCGTGCCACGCTCGCGGAAAATCCTTCTGTGACACCGCGCGTGCAGACTCGGCTGAGCGAGGATCCCGTGCCGTTTGTACGTGCCAATTTGCTCAAGATTGCGAAATTGGATGAGGAAATCCAATATGCACTGTGCGATGACATTGACATTGCCGTTCAGGCAAAGGCCTTGCTGGCACCGAAGACAAGCGAAAACTGCCTTCTGCGTCTGGCGGATGGCGACGACAGCATGTCGCAGCGGCTGCTGCTCTTGCGTTCCCAATTGCCAGAAGCGGTGCTGGAGTCATTGTTGTTCAGCAAGGATGAACGTATCAAGCGCGAGGCTGTGAACAGGAAGACGTTGACTGACGATGAGATGATCGGGCTTGCACGGGGGCGAGACGAGGGCATTCGCATTAAATTGGCGCGGACGGGAAGCCTTCCTGCGATTGTCCAGGGTGTGTTGGCAGAGGATGCAAGTTCGGCTGTCAGGGAGGCTTTGGGGAGCAGCAACGGGCTGTCTGGGGAGACCGTGGAACGTCTGCTTGCATACAATGAACCTGGCTTGAATATGGTTCTCGCGTCGAACAGCC
>JAGCTA010000487.1 GCA_017963875.1 Victivallales bacterium
AGGATTCGTGGCTAGTCGAGCAGTTCTCTGTATCAGTCGAAGAAAAACTCCGAACAGAGACCATGCACTCCACCCCACTGTCCGAGAACGAAATCGACATGCTGCTGATTTCCATCCTCACGGCCTCTGGCTTCTCCGATGTCGCCAGTTCATACTCGGAACTTCGCGGCTCCAACCCAATGAGGGGCTTCATGGCAGGACTCGCACCATGGGATGACACACGGTTGGCACGGACGTTGACCAGATGCCTTCCCTTGACGCCGAAGCAGGTCGCCAAATTCGTCCCCGCATGCCATGATGCTCTCGAACAACTACACATGACCTCCATCTCCGATGCATTCATCGTCGAATTGGCAATTCATCTCGCCCATGACGACAATTCAAAAGGCATTCGGGAGAAAATGCCCAATGGGATCGAAGCACCTGAAGGAAAAAACTTATGCACTTCGGAGCAGTTGAAGGAGGAAGCCCCCGAATTCACCAGAATGCTTCTTGACGAAAATGTCCTAGGCATCCTGCCCACCGCAAAACTCTTCCCGCTTGCCGAAGTTTTCTTCTCCATGCAGGACTACTGCCGCGTGTTCACGGATTCATGGCCATCTGAACTCGCCATTGCAGGTTCGATGGGCAAGGTTTCAAAAGCGGTAATTGATTTGCTTTCCTCCTATCGCGAAAGCATTGCAAGCGTATTCCCAAACCTCGCCGACTCATCATCTTACATTTTCTTCGCGCATTATAACGCGTTTATCGAACAGTCCTGCGAATCCACATCAAAAACAGTGAGAATCGCATTCGACAACGCCATCAGAAATATCTTGAGCAACTACCTCGTCAAGCGCGCGCCCTTTGACCTTCGCCTGAAATATCGCTAACCATCAAATAAAAAAACTTTCTGAAAATGAAACTTGAACAACTGGCAACCATTTACGACAGCGTCTATCAAAATCTGGCCAGCGACGACTGCTCCAACAACGGCCTCCAGGTTGAGGCATCTGATGAAATCCACAAAGTCGCCTTCGCTGTCGATGCGTGTCTGGACACATTTGAGAAAGCAGCCCGTGCTGGTGCTGATCTTCTGGTCGTCCATCACGGCATCAGTTGGGGAGGAGGTCTGAAACGGCTGGACGGCTATTCCGCCAGACGCCTTTCCGTCCTTTTCGAGAACCACATTTCCCTCTATGCGCAACATCTCCCCATGGACATGCACCCAGTCCTTGGCAACAACGCGGTCCTTTCGGATATCCTGCAAATTCAGGAACGCGTTCCCTTCTTTGAATACCATGGGCAGGTCATCGGTTTTTCAGGAATGCTTCCACATCCGATGACTCCAGCGGCCATCGCACGGGTGCTCAACGACGCACTCGACACCCACGCCGCGATTCCAGTTGACGGACATGCGCCCATCCATTCGATTGGCATTGTGTCAGGCGGCGGTGCAGACGCCATTTTCGATGCGTCTCGCCAAAAACTGGATGCGTTGTTGACAGGCGAATTCACCCATGAATTCTATCATCCAGCCAGCGAACAGGGACTGTCCGTCATTGCGGCTGGTCATTATGCAACAGAGACTACTGGCCCTCGGGCCATCATGAAATACACAAGCCAGAACACAGACTTGGAATGCGTGTTCATCGACTCTCCAACGGGATTGTGATTTCAACTCAATGCTCCGTTTCCGCCTCTCCGTCATCATCGAATGACCATGATTTCCGCCTCGGTCTGCGCAATGACGTGCGAGGCATATGCCCACGCAGGGAATCGAAAATGTCTTCGGCACCATCCCGTTTGAGTTGAAGCACAAGCATCATCAACTCGCCAAGGCGGCCTGCGGGCATCCCCTTTCGCCGAAACCAGTCAAGATATTCAAAAGGCAAGTCGCATAGGGGAATCCCCGCAGGAGGAAAATTCTGCGGACCATACTTTCCAAAAGGCATGTGCATGGTCACTGCTTCAAGAAGCGCCTGACGAAACTTCCTCTCTTCCTCTTCTTCACTCATGGAAACTATAAACCCTACAGGAAAATCGGCTCTTTTTGACCGTTTTCGTGATAAATGACCGTTTCAATCCTGTGCCATTTCTCCCCAATGCGGTAATATAGCCCACCATTCTCGTCCTGTGCATAACGGCCCGCCGCATAATCAACAACGACTTTTGGCAGAACAATCCAGTCACCATGCACCTTCAGATTTTCGAGATTGGCTTTTGCGACAGACTCCAACACATCCCCATAACCGCCTTTTGGCCGAACCGCAGGGCGTTTCCGCTGATCCTGCAACAACGTATCCACATCATAACCTTGGAAATCAATGGGAACTTCGCTTGAAATGCCCAGAACGGGACCGCTGTCCATCTCACTGCCTTTTCCTGTGTATTCCTGCGCGACAATCACGCTGCTCCGCATGTATTTCAGACCAGACAGAATCGCCCTTTCAACAGGGACCGTATGCAAGCCAACAAGCGTCCGATGCCCGTTGCTGACATACGTCAAATCCCCTGGATGGACATTCAGGCAGGGGAAGTC
>JAGCTA010000488.1 GCA_017963875.1 Victivallales bacterium
CACGAGCCGTTACACAGGCGTCTGGCAAGAAAAATGCCAAAGGGGCGACTGAATTTCTTGTGGTGATGTTTTTCCTTCTGATTGTGCTTGGCGCGATGATCGCATTGGTTGTTTCCAAACAGCGTTCGGAATCGGCTTCAGGACAATTGAACTATGAGTTGGAATCTGGGCAGAAACTCAATGGTTCTGAAGCAAAGCCTGAAAATACATCGCCTCCAACGGGGAATGTTTCTGAGCCTGAGACTCGGTTACCATCACGCGCGGAGACGGTTGGCGGTGATAGTACGATTGCCGATGGAAGGACTACCACGATAGCGAACTCGTCTGGTGGAAAAGCAAGTGTGGAATTGCAACCTGTTGTTGAAGCATCTGCTGCAGCCGTGGTAACGACGGAACAATCTACAACTGATGTGAAAACAGATTCGGAAGACTCGCAGGAAACAACGGGAGAGGAAACGGATGGCCAGGCGAAAACCGAGGCGGCAGATAGTCAGGAGGAGGCTGACGATACTACGTTACAGGCGAAGAACGATGGCGAGGAAAACACGGCGACGGCGAAGGAGGCGATTCGAGCAGACCATTTGCTGTCATACGATTTGAACAATTCCCAGATTGAATTCATGGCGAATCTCCAACTTGCGTTGCTGTGGTTGGAAAGAAGCGCACCGACTATTCGCTTGCAGAATCTCCATGCGTTTGAAGAGGCGTTGAAGGCATATCGTGAGCAAGAGGATTGCCCTGAATCTCAGAAGGCATCTGCTAAATTTGTTGAGGAAGAACTTCTGACGGGATATCGTCGGCTGCCAACCGTATTGAAAGAACGGATGCAGGAAATACGACAGATGTCGTTCACTGTTGACCGTGAAACCTGGAATGTTCAGGAATTCGGTGACATGGATGCGAAAATGTCCATGGTGAAAGTCTCCAAGCCAGGTGGCAGCAATCATTTGCCGAAAGACTGGGCGACGCTTCAGAAACGAGGGATTATTGCTGGAATATGCAGGCAGTTAATTGAATCTGGGAAGCATCAATTGTCCGAAGACACGAGTTTGCTTGCCAGTCTAGCACTGACTGGGCAAATTCGAGAGTATGCCCGCCTCCTTAAAACATACCAGTTGGGCGAGGATGACAGTTTTTGGATACTGCCTGTTGAATGGGAGCGTTTCCGCGAAAACCAGAAGGCGGAACGAAATGCTCTTGGATTGCTTCAACAGATAATTGTCTATGCGGACAATGACAGCATTGAAGGAGTCTATGTGAAGGCAGGCGAATTGACGGACAAGTACAGTTCAACGCAATTATACGCGATTTTGAGCCCTATGGTTCAGCCGTTGTTTGAAAACTGCAAGGGAATCTGTTCTGCTGAGAAATCGAAACAACTCCTAAAGGATTCACAGAACTCATTGCTCGAAAACGAGATATCGTCTCCATCCGAAGTGTATTCGCCGTTGATGTTTTGGATTGCACGATATGGAAATCCCGCTCAAGGCTCCAAAATCGAAAACAAGAATGAGCGTCTGCTGGATAATGCAATCAAGCGATTGGCGGAAGATGAGAACTATGCGCCGACTTCAATTGACTTCGTGCGCGCGGTTCCGTTCCTTCTGACAGATACTCAAGAACGCCGAGCAGATTTGTCTCCAACGATGGCTCAAAAGTATCTTTCTGAAAACAAGGAAGATGCAAAGAAAGATAAAGTGTTTAAACGTCTGGATAGCCAGATGTCAATACTGGCGCGGCTTGAAATAGGTGATTGGAATTACGCAAGGAAAAATAATCGTCAGTTGCAATGGAAGGAACTTGACGGCATGTCTGTTCAGGAATTGCCTGATGACGGTTTGCCCTTGTCAATAGCCTCGCTGTATGGCAGGGCATTGTTGATGGCGCGTTTTGAAGGGGACATGGACCGTGCAGACAAATCCATGGCACCGTTGCTTAAGGTGAACAAAAGCAGCCGAGTTGCTGTCGCCGCCTATTCGGCGGTCCTTGAATACTGGCTGTTGACACGCAGGGGACAATTCAGCGCTTCCGATTTGCCAATTCCCTTTGCGGCACGTTCTGTGCTAAGAAACGCAATGCAGGCAGAAAGGCAATGGCAGTATGATTCCAAGAGAAAATTCGCTTATTTGTACCTGGCGGCACTTTTTGAGTCAGGGCTGGACAGCGAGGCGTTGAATCTCCTGAAATCCATTGACAAGGACAAGGACGATATTGTCGAAAAACTGGATATTAAAGAACATTATCAGCCATATTTTACGGAATTGATTGAAATTCATGAGGCTGCGACAAATGATGAGGATGCTGAAGGAAACATTTCGCAATTGGAAAAGAAGGTTGCCGCTTTCCACGATGTGAAATATACGATGGAATACTTTAAGGCGAAGTTCAGTGCTTGTGGAGAACGTCCCTTGACAGGAAAGAGGGACAGACAATTCAAGGACTTATTCTCTAAATATCTGCCATTTTCACGGCTGATTGGAGGCGATGTGTGTTGGGACTGGACGTTGCGGCGGATCGCATGGGAACTTGCCGAGGACAACATGGAAAATGCCATGGAAGTGGCTGAATGGGTATTGGAACAGCAGTATGCCAGCCTGATTCCTTATTATGGACGCCTACTTGCGTTACGTGCGGGACTGCGTCTGTTGCAAGGCAGGCATGACGCTTTGCTGGATGCGACTTTTCTGGCCGAGAAAGCAACGGTTTTGTCTGACGGCGAACAGAAGTTCTTCAAGTCGTTTGCATCCTATCCACGCATAGGCGATTATAAATTCAAAGGAACATCTCGTCATCAGGAATATTTCTGGTATCAATGGCTTATGGCTTGTGAGCAATTCGGCGAAAAAGGAAAGGAATCTAGCGAGTTCAATGCTCTCCAAGGGCGCAGGGAAGAAAATGCCCTAAGCGAGCGGGTGTTGCTGACGGGGCTGGAGAAGTTCATTCAAAAACGCTGATGGAATGTTCCTGTGACCAATTTGCGCCTTTTTCTTCAAAAATCTTCAAAACGCTATTGACATTCGCCTGTTGCACTGCAAATTATTCTTGTGCCGCCTTCGGGCGGAATGTCGAAAATGAAATGATTTGAAGATAGCCCGAATTGCTAATGCCCAACGAAGAAGACAAACTATTGTTGAAAGCAGAAGGCCTAGTCAAGGAATATGGCCGCCGACGCGTAGTGAACAAAGTGTCTCTGACGGTCAAGGCAGGCGAAGTCGTCGGATTGCTTGGACCGAATGGCGCTGGCAAGACGACGTCCTTTTACATGATTGTCGGTTTGATTCAGCCGAATGAAGGCAGGATTGAATTTCAGGGGCGTGATGTCAGTGGAATGGCGATGTTCGAGCGGGCGCGGCTTGGCATGGGCTATCTTGCGCAGGAGCCATCCATCTTCCGCAAGTTGACTGTTCGTGACAACGTAATGGCGATTTTGGAAACACTGGCCTTGGGAACAAAGGAGCGTGAAAGGCGTCTAACGGAATTGTTGAACGAACTTCAGTTGACGCATCTGGCTAAGCAGAAAGCCATGACGCTCAGTGGTGGCGAACGGCGGCGGCTAGAGATAACGCGGGCGTTGGCGACCAATCCGTCGTTCATCATGCTTGACGAGCCATTCGGAGGCGTTGATCCCATCAATGTCAACGAGGTTCAGAAAATCATCGCGAATCTGCGCGACCGTGGATTGGGCATCCTCATTACCGACCACAATGTCAGGGAGACCCTGGCGGTCGTGGACAGGGCATATCTCATCTGCAACGGCGAGATCCTGTTTACGGGGACAGGAGAGGAACTGCTGAATGACCCGAATGCGCGCAAGGTGTATCTCGGACCGAGTTTCAATTCATGATTTTATAGGGGAAGACCTTGGGAGGAATAAACAACCTGAATTCGTGAAGTACCGTCTGACGGTCGATTTCATTGTCGAGTTTCGGTCACGTATGTCGAATACATGACCACGAGTCTTCTGGAAATCGCCACGCCATCCGACTCTTTACTGATTCAGGAACAACTAACCCAAAAGGAGTAAAAGCAGTATGGAAATCAACATCAACTCCAAGCATTTTGAAATTGATGACGACCTGCGTTCATTCACGGAAGGCCAGGTCAATAAGGTGGTGGAAGAATTTGAGAATCCTAAACTCAATTCAGTGAAAGTTATTCTCACAAGTGAACGCAATTTTGTGATTGCGACAGTCAACGTCACAGGAAAGAATATCAATTTTAATGCCAAGTCCAAGGACGATTCAGCAAAGACCGCCATCGCAAAATCCATCGACAAGATCACGACACAGTTGCGTCGCTACCTGGACAAGATTCAGGATGCCTCTGTCAAGGCCGACCCGAAGACAAAGGAACGCATTTGGACCACGACGGATGTGGCGAATGAATCTACAGAGTTCGAGGACGATATCTAAAAAAAAATTAAATGGCTGGCATCCACTAGCGATGCCAGCACATTTTTAATTGAATGGGTAAGCCCATGGATTTTACTATTGTCATGCCCAAGGACACGAATTGGCGACGTCCGTCATGGGATGAGTATTTTCTGAAACTGGCCATGCTTGCATCGGAACGCGCGACTTGCCCTCGGATGCACTGTGGCTGTGTGCTTGTCAGAGACAAATTTGTCCTTGCGACTGGCTACAACGGCTCGCTTCCAGGCACGCCGCACTGCTATGAAGAGGGCTGCATGGTCGTGAACAATCATTGTGTCCGCACAAATCATGCGGAAGTCAATGCTGTGAGCCAGGCGTCGCAGCATGGCGTCAGCCTGGCGGGGGCGACGGCATATATTACCAATATGCCATGTACCAACTGCGCAAAACTGCTTGTCGCCGCAGGAATCAAGCGCGTGGTTGTTTTTTCAGGCTTCCATGACACTTTGGCCGAACTTTTTTTTGAGCAGGCTGGTGTGGCATTGGATCGTCTGCCAATGCCTGAGCGCGTCATTCATTATGATTTGGATGCGTTTACATCGGCAAAGCCGTTTGATACAGACAATCTGCCGCAACCGCCACGTATTTCCTGATGTCCTTTTGTCTGTTAGTTGAATGGTTGTCCTTATGCATTATTCCATTCTAACCGTAGCGACGAAAGGAGCATGAAGGTTATGGAAACATTTGAATTTGCGGAAAACGTCGAAAGGTTTATTGACGAGCAGATGACTGACTCCGTGGGGAGAATCTTCTCCCAGATTGACGCTTCGACCTTGAAAATGATGACAGAGGAGTTTTTCAAGGATGCCAAAATGGCGGATTGGATTGCTCCAGCCGTAAAACAGTATTCCTTGCCAGGGTTTCATGCCTACGAAAATGTCGGAATGGTGACTGGAGCCTATCTTCAGTCTCTTGTTTACAAATACAGAATATCCCCATCGCCAGGGCTTCTGGAACGCATACAGAAAAAAGTGGATGCTCTTCTGTACATTGCAGAACTGGGACGGCAATTGGAATGGGGCTTCTTCCCCAAATGCTATGATGGAGGCTTTTCTGCAGAAACAAGCACCGACCAGGTGCTGTCGTGTGTCAGCGCCTTGGATCTAGCATATAACCTTGTTCCTTCGACTGTGCAGGCAAAGATTACCGATTTCATCGTGCACGCCGTCGAGTTCTGGAGGAAACGCGATTATTGCTATTCGTATTGGACCCTCAAGGACATGCGCTGGCCTGAACTGCGTTTTCCTCCGCTTCTCTATCTGGAGGCAAAATACAGCGGTGATGCCGCTGTGCTAGCGGAGGCGGACGCCATAACGGAGAAGAATCTTGCTCATATCCCTGAAAATAGCAAGATTTTGAACAGCAAACGGACCGAATTCGAAAAAAAGAACCACTGTCTGCTTTTGTGGGCATACGGAGACGCTTGCAGTATGGATACGCTAAATGCCGACCTGGTGTTGAGAAGCACGCCTGGCAGCCGTTTTGAGGAGTTCTGGAGGAAGAGCATGGTGACCATCTGGAAAGAGGGCGAGTTGACTCTGACGGATGATGGCAACTATTACGCGATGGCTCTTCTGGACCTCAAGACGGGGCAGGTAAGCAGGACGAACACCAGCCAGTTCTTTGACTGGTATGGTTATCGAAGCGCCTGGAGCACGATGATTGTCCGCGGTGGTCTGCTGGCCTCAATGTGGAATCCATGGGAGCGCAATGGTATCATGAAAAAGGCTAAAGAGGTTCTGGACAAATTCACGGATGTGCGCCAGTTCAACTACCGTCATCCAGATGATGCTGTTCTTTTGCCGCCTGCAGGTCGATACACAACGAGATTCCTTAGCGGAGATTCCATCACCAACTTCCTCTGGAGTGTCCGTCTGATTCAATATTTGGAAGCGTGACTTTATACTGAAAAATCCAAGGAACTCAACGATGTCAACCATCAAGTTTTGCGCATTTGCCGACATCCACTACTATCCTGGCGTCTTTCCTCATGACAGTTATGACTGGCTTGACCAGATTCTGAACCGCGCTGAGAAGGAAGAGGCGGAGTTCATTATCCACTTGGGGGACTTAACGCACTGCCCCGAGAGGTTTATGGATTATGTGAAGCACTACAATGAGTTCCACATTCCTACCTACCACATTCTTGGTAACCACGATTGCGATGGGAATCCATACGAGAAGACGCTGGAATGCTATGGAATGAGCAATGGTTTCTATTTCTTCGACAGAAAAGGCTTCCGCTTCATCGTTCTGGACCCCAACTACTTCAAACATGGTGACGAGTATTTCCACTATTCTAGCGGAAACTACTTCCAGCATGGTGACGAACGCGACTGGCTGCCGCCCGAACAACTCGCATGGCTGGAGAAAACCATAGCCAGCGCCCCTGGGCCATGCGTGCTGTTCAGCCATGAAAGTTATGAGCGGGAGGCAAATGGCATCCACAACCAGCAGCAGATTCGTGATGTCATAGACGATGCCAATCGACATTGCAGGGGGCGTGTGCTCCTCTGCATCAACGGTCATCATCATCGTGACAATATCCGCATCCTGAACAATGTCATCTATTTCGAGTTGAATTCTGCTAGTTATGAATGGGTGTCCAAGGCACATGACAAGTATCCAGAAGAGGTGCTGGCTCGATGGACACTCGCCAAGAATACAGTCATGTACAACGACCCGCTCAGCGCCATCATTACCTTGGACACGGACGGACTTGTGAAAATCGACGGCATGGAAAGCACGCTCTTCATGGGCATTGAGCGAGAAATGACAGGCAATCCCAAGTTCGACCCCATGGGGCGCCCCGTCGTTCCGCGAATCCAGTCCATGGAATTGCGGTTATGCGGCCTCAATACGTCATGGCTATAAGGAAGTGATGGTTCTGCAAAACTCTTGCGCTGCTTGTTTCCCCATCACCACTCCATCAATAGTCTGGTTTGATTGCTGATGCGATCCAATTTATCGGGGCTGATCTTATGTAGGAATTCCAAGTAGATAATTCCCATTATAAATAGAAAATGCCTCTACAAGTATGGCGTACTGCCAAAACAAATGCGAGGCATTGCAGACAAAATCACTTCAGTTGGATGAAGGCGGATTCGAGCGGCTTGAGCGTGGCGGAGATCGCCTTACCATTTACGGTGATTTCAGGATTGCCGAGTGAAACGCCGTTCAGCGTGACGGGGCGAGCCATTTCCAGTTTGATGGTCCTGGCGGCCTTTTCGGAGGTGTTCACGACAAGAAGCCACGTGACGCCGTCGAGCGCGTATGGCCTGAAGGCGACTTCGCCGCCTTCATTTTCCGTGACGGTGAAATCGAGTGGCTTTTCGATGGAGAGCAGCACCTTCTCGTGCGCCATGATGCGTTCGGCGATCTGCTTGCACTCGCCGAAGTGTTCGTCGAACGGGATGCGCGGGAGGATGTCCGTCGCCTGGTCGCGCGCCATCAGGTCGAAGTAGGAGTAGTAGATGAGGCCGTTGGCGCCGCCCGCGATGCACATCCACGACATCGCGTCCATCTCCTGGAAGGACGGCCTGCGGCAGTTGGCGCATTTCTCCTTGTCATAGCCGTACTTGACCCAATAGCGCGACCAGCAGAACACCTGCGGCACGGACAGAATCATCTTCGAGCCCATGACGACCTCGTTCATCTTCCGCGTGCTGTTGAACATTGCTGATGGAAGGCGTTCGGGGATGGGGTAACAGTCGTTTCCGATGATGTCCGAGGCGACTGTGAACTCACGGAAAGCCCCGTTCAGGACGCTCCATGTCGGTCTGGTCGGATCATGCTCCACGCATTTTTCTTGATATTTGATGGCGTCGCCCACGAAGTCGGGAGGCAGTTCGTCGTTGATGTACCACGCGATGATGCACGGATGGTGTTTCCACTTGTCCAGGCTGGCGATGCCTTTCGCCTGGCGCGATACCGTCGCCTGCGGGTCAAGCGGTTTGCGTGCGCTGACATTGTCCTTGATGGAGAAGAACATTCGGATGTTGTTTTGATGGAGGTAGTCGTAGATTTCCGCGTCCTTCGGAGAATTGTACGGCATGATGCAGTTGAATTTCGTCCCGAGATACGGCTGGAGGTTCTCCTTGGTGACATCGCCGAAATACATGCCGAGCGGGAAGAACGGCTTGCCGTCGACGATCATTCGCCGATGGCTGTCAATCATTGTCTTGTATTGAGGCAGCTTGTCGACCTTCGTGAATGTGGCGGTGCTGACGTTCACGCTCCCCGTCTTTGGGTTTGTGAACGTGCCGCGCAGGGTGTACTTTCCAGTGGACAGCTTGCCCGAATCAAATGTAAACGTCACGAAATCATCGTGGAGGGAATCAGGTGAAAGCGTCAGAATGGTTTTCTCCGCGCTGTCGACGATGTTCATTCGGATGGCTTTCCATTCCTCGCGCGAGAGAAACTTCATGGCTCGGCTGACGCCCTGGTAGATGGTCACCATGCCACCGTCAGAAGTGTCGCGATAGTTTCCAGTGGTTGAGAAGCTGTCGATGAACGTGCTTTCGACCTCTCGGACGGAGCAATTGTCGAACCAGATCTCCGTCACATTCGTTCCATTGGGAATGGCGCGGAACCCGACGCTGACTCGTGACGCGCCTGGCGGGATGGTGGTTCTGCCGACGAGTTTCATCCAGTCGGTGTTGAGGGACTGCTTGGAAGTCGTGTACTCGCCGCCAAGGTAGTTTCCTTTGTCCCAGAACTCCATGAACAGGTCTGGCGCAGGCGCGCGCGTGTATTTCGCCTCTGGCAAGTTGACCTGCTTTGCGTAAATGGCGAACTCGTATGTCTTTCCAGGCTCGACAGGGACGCGCTGCGTCACAAACTGGTATTGCCCCTTTGTCTTGTTGAAGTACATGACGCTTCGTTCGCCCTCGAACTTGTTGTCAGTGGCGGACTTGAATGTCGCGGGCCTGTGTGACCAGAACTTCGGCCAGCCATTGCCGTCAAGCTCCTCAAAGCTTGGGTTTTTGACGAGATTGACGCTTGACTGCGCATGCGCAAAACAGCAGATTGCCAGAAGAATAAACCAAAGTCGTTTCATGGATGCTCTCCGTTTGATGTACTGTCAGGTGGTTGGCAACGACAATCCGTGAACCGTCACTTCAGCTGGATGAACGCGGATTCGAGCGGCTTGAGCGTGGCGGTGACCGCCTTGCCGTCCACGGAGACGTCTGGCTGGCTCAGCGTGACGCCGTTCAGCGTGACGGGGCGCGCCATTTCCAGCCTGATGGTCCTGGCGGCCTTTTCGGAGGTGTTCACGACAAG
>JAGCTA010000489.1 GCA_017963875.1 Victivallales bacterium
CCACGCCTTCCCCGCGATATCCCAGCAGGCGACTTCAATGGCACAGACGCCGCCCGCCTGGCGCGAATCGCCACCAAACTGCTTGATTCTGCGGAAAATCTTCTCCACATTGCAGGGGTTCTCGCCGAGAATGCGGCTCTTGAGCATGGCTGCATACGTTCTGCTTGAAGCATCGCGGACTTCGCCATAGCCAACAATGTCACTATTCGTGTAAACTTTGACAAGCGTACAGCGCTTGGGCGCGCCGTCGATGTCCGCAAAACGTACATCGGTAATTTTCAAGTCATTGGGGTTCATAGTGTTTCCTCCATTTTTCGAGCAACCTGCATCAGCAAGTCCGACTGTATTTTCAAATCTGTAAAAGCATCAGAGCCGCCAATCAATGTTAAAGCGGCGACCACCCTCCCCCCACGATGCAACGGCGTTGACATCGCAAGTATATTCCAACGTGTCAGTTTCTCGCTGAAAAGCCACCCCTGTTGTCTAATCGTCTCGATTCTCGTGGCAACGATGGAAAAGGAATGTTCTTCAAGCGAAGCGTCGGTATGCTCGCAAAGTGCCTGAACTTCATCCAAGGGCGAATCGCATAGCAATGCCGCACCGACCGTCCCCTCAACGACTGGAAAACGCGTGCCTGCCTTCAGAGAGATGCCAAAAGGCTTTGGAGAGTCTGCGCGAAGCAATGTCAACTGGCTGTCACCCTCGCGAATGGATAGTTTCGCAGCAAGGCCGCTTTCATGGGACAATGCTTCCAATCTTGGTTTCAAGTTATTCAGATATATGGAATTACAATGCTCAGACAACTGACGGAATGCGGCTGAAATCTCGAATAATCCTGATGTGTCGCGATAAATCCACCCATGCATCAGCAACGTCTGGACGGCACGATAACAGGTCGTCGCACTGATTTCACATATATCAGTAAGTTCCTGGATGCTTCTTGGCGACTCGGCCAAGGCTTCCATTATCCGTATCAGTTTATCAGCACCAGGAATTATGTTTTTCATATTTGAAATAATTTGTTTTCTTATTTGGAATAAAGAATAATATAGTATGATATGAAAAACATGTCAAATAGAGAATGTTCAGTTTTCCATAGAGGTCGATTAGGCTTATCTTATTGGCATGTACAATTGCCAACTCTCATGGAGAAATTGAGCGAATTCAAAATCAGGCATTCGCCTGAAGAGCCTCGAATATCTTGTGGTTCGCCTTTGGGAAAGCGTAGTTCTGGATTTCTGAAAGGCTGATCCAGCAATGGGGACGGTCTGTGTTGATTTTTCGGCTGTCACCTGAAATGACGCATGAAAAGGCGTGCATTGTGATTTTAAAGTGACTGTAGGAATGCCTTACGACCGCGATTTCCTTTCCAAGCGTAATTTCAAGGCCTGTCTCTTCCCGTACTTCCCTGACAACCGCCTCTTCGGATGTCTCGCCAGTCTCCAGTTTTCCGCCTGGAAACTCCCAAAGTCCGCCTAGCATCTGATCTTCGCCACGCTTCAATATGAGGAACCTCTCCCCGTCATAAATGACTGCGACTGCGACATGATAGTGGGGTACAGGGGCTTTTTTCCGCTTTTTGGGGAAATCCTGCGGGCTGCCTGAAGCGAATGCCTTGCAAAATGCCTTGACAGGACAATGTCCGCAATCTGGTTTGTTCGGATGACAAATGAGAGCCCCCAGTTCCATCATCGCCTGATTGAAATAGGATGGATTGCCGATGTCCGCCATCAAGCCTAGCAGTTCCTGATAATGCCTGTGTTTCGCCGCATCTGAATCAATGAGAGTTTCGTCAGCGGCCATACGTGAACGGATGCGAAGCACGTTGCCGTCCACGACAGGATAATGACCGCCGAATGCGATGCTTGATATTGCGGCGGCTGTGTAATTGCCGATGCCAGGCAATTTGACCAGTTCGGCTGGATTTTCAGGAAAACAACCGAGTCGCTTGATTTCCTGTGCGCATTGGTAAAGGTGGCGTGCACGAGAGTAGTAGCCTAATCCTTCCCATAGTTTGACGACTGAATCCATGTCTGCGGCAGCCAGGTCGTCAATTGTCGGGTATTTTTCCATGAAGCGGTTGAAATATGGGACGACAGTGGCGACCTGAGTCTGCTGCAGCATGAATTCAGAAACCAACACGCGATAGGGTGTTGGTTCGTCACGCCACGGAAGAGTACGGCAATTTGCTTCAAACCAATTGATTAGGGAATTTGTCCACTCCGAAGAAGACATGGCTTAGGGATGATTCCTCGTACTGATTCCGTGACGTTTTTTCGATTATGCGTTTTTCGTGTTTATCTGCGTCCGCAGAATCCTGGTCCACTCGGACGATGTCCACCATGGAAACTCGGACGGGGAGCACTGTGGAAACTCGGACGGGGAGCACTGTGGAAACTCGGGCGAGGAGCGCTGTGGAAACTCGGACGGGGTGAACTGTAGTATCTGAAGTGCGGACCGCCTGTAATCGGTGGTGCTGGGCGATGATAATACCCAGGACGGTTGTAATACCATCCGTATGAACGGTATGTTGGATAGGAATAATAGTAGTCGTAACTATATGTCGGACATGTGTAAATAGTTGAGACGGGAACAACGGCAGGAGCCTCGACGACAGGTGCTGTCACCACAGGTGCTGTCACCACAGGTGCTGTCACAACTGGCGTTGTCACAACTGGTGCTGTATATGTGTAACTGCAACTTGGCGTCGTCGTCACAATAGGCGCAGGGACAACAGCGTTTGAATATGAGTAAGATGGCGTTACAACAACTCTTGGAGTAACGGCTCTTGCGACATTTGCCACGGTATTCACGATATCCAGTGCCGTATAAAGCCCTGGATGGCGATAATGGCAATGCTGTGCATTTGCGACTGACACGGTGACGAAGAGGCTGGCCGCGATTAAATAGAGCATTCTTTTGTGTTTCATTTTGTCATGCCTCCTGCCCCAGGCGACCTGGGGCATTTGTTTGTATTGTTAGGTGAAATCTACGGAGTTACCAGCGGCGGGGTGGCGGGGGTGGAATGGGATGATACCTGTGATGCACTCCAGGCGCGGGTCTGCCATAGACTGGCGGTGGAACGACCACAGGTGCGGGCCGCACGATTACTGGCGCGGGTGGTGGGGGCGGAGTCACAACCACGGGCGCGGGCTGGACAACGACTGGCGCAGGCGCGGGCTGGACAACGACTGGCGCAGGGGCGGGCTGGACAACCACGGGTGCGGGTTGGGGAGGCGGCACGACAACGGGCGCGGGCTGCGGTGCAACGACGACATTCGGCTGGTTCAATGCTCCAACGACATTGGCAACGGTGTTGACGACATCAAGTGCAGTGTAAAGTCCAGGATGACGGGTGTTGCCGTGATGGTAGCCATGACCGCCAGGGCCAGGTCCATGATGATGCCCCGCGTATGCGGTGGTGCCAATTGCGATGACTGCGATGACTGCGATTGTTTTCAATGCTTTCTTCATGATGTGTTCTCCTTTCTTTATTGTTTGGTGGAAAAATAATGTTTTTTCAGTCGCCCCATCGGGCTTTCACTAACTAATAGCATGTCATTATTGAAAATTCTAATTGTTTTTAAAAAAATGTTTGATTTTTACAATGATTTATTCCACTTTTCCCCAAAGGATGGATTCAAGCGAGGCGGTTATACTAAAAAGCAGGCAGGATGCAATCCGTCTGTCGCAGTACGCCAATTGTCCAGTCGCGGATGGCGAGCCAGTTCTGCTTCTGGAGTGCGGGGACATCACCTCCCAGCGCCATCTGCAAAAGCAACTGGCATTGTGATTGACGACGCACATCCCCTTCCATTTGAGGTAGCATGCCATTTTCCTGCATATATACTAGCAGAACGCCAGTCAGAATCGCGGGAACAGGCAAGACCGTTTTTGCCAGACGTGAAAACGCCACAGATACCGCACGAAAATAATACTCCGTCGGCATGCCAGGCAGGACGTTAGTCAGGCTAAACTGACTCAACCAGCAGGCACAACTGTATCTCTCGTAATCATGGCTGACTGCGCTGAAATCATCCACCAGTTCAGCGGAAACGCATTTCTGCAATTCCCTAGATGACGGAACGTATTTGACTTTCAGATGACAAAAAAGTCTGAAAGGAGTCACGCCTCGGCGACCGCTGCCCTTTCCTCCATGGATCGCAAAAGACAGTTTTCCGAGTTCTGGAGTGAATCCCGCTGCAATCAAGGAATTTTCTCCATACTGCGTCACACGAAGCACGAGAAATTCGGTTTCAATGGTATCGCTTTCAGTCATTCGGCTTGTATGTCATCCATTCATCCCACGCCTCAGAGATTTGCTTCAAGGCAGTCTCGTCCGTGCAGAACTTGAGGCTGGAATACATATATGCAATCAAATCATCGACTGACACTGTCTCCTGCGGAGAATGATTCCCCTCGGAAGGTATCAGGACCGCCAGCACAGGGCGCGAAGAGCCGTGGTTCGGGAATGCCCTGGAATCAGTGCCGCTGTAATTGTATATTTCCTCCTGAAGCGGAATTTTCCATCGTCTGAAAACCTTTTTGACGGCGCAGCAGACCGCAGGACTCAGCAGAACTGATTTGTCGCTGACAGTCAAGACCGGTCCTCTGCCCAAGAACACGTTCTGCGAATCATCGGCATATGTGGCATCTAGGCAGACTGTCAAATCCGCATGGACATTATCCGCAAGGACATCGGCTCCAAAACCCGTCATCTCCTCACCGCCCGTCACGGCCAGGACGACGTTCACCGCCTGTTTTTTTGAATCAAGCATTCGCGGAATCTGTGCAAGCACCCAGCAACCGACGCGATTGTCAAGGAAAGTCGCCTTGACATATCCATCAGCGGTCTTGTGGTATTGAGGCAAAAAACAGACACGGTCACCACGCTGAATCTTATCCTTTGACACGATGGGATATTCGTTGGAAAAACAGTCTTCGACCTTTAGTTTCGCCTTGTAGAAGCCATTCTTCCCCTTGACAAGGACGTTGGCATTTTTATATCCAGTGCGAGGCGAGCCCAAAGAAATTGCAGTCCCCATGCCATCCTTGACAAGTTTCTGGATGATAAATCCAGGCGAGTCCGCATGGGCGCACAACAGAATCGTCGGGCGCGAATTATCCCATTTGGGACTTTGAGCGACCATGGCATAGCGACCATACGCATTTGTCTTCCAGCCAGAATCGTTCCAGACATCCCGCAGGAAAACCACGGGAGCCACTTCGTCTCCAGGCGTGGAATGCATCAGGCACAAAGCCTTCAAATCATTTTCGCCCAGTTTCTTTAAAATCTGTTTTACAGTCATGAAACCATTCATTTATCAGAATCAATTCCCTCATTCATGACACTGCGAATTTCCTCGAAACTCGGAAGGTTGCTTCCCTTGACATGTTTCTCGCGCAGTGAATTCGCCGTTCGCTTGCAGACATTGAAAACAAGACCCGTGCACAAAAGAAGTGACAATATGCTGGAACCTCCATAACTGATATACGGTGCCGTGACACCAGTCGTCGGCCCCCAGCCAGATATGACTCCGATATTGACAATCGACTGCATTGTCACAAGAACACAGAACCCCATGCAAATCAACATTCCAACACGATCCTGGCTGACGCACGCCAACCCGATGAGGCAGACCATCAGGCCGCCGGCGACGACCGACTGAGCGACGTCGCCGGCCTGATGGATCGCATCAAGCGCATTGACGAGGCCCAGCATCGTACTGAAGATGCCGACGACAAGAGCCGCGA
>JAGCTA010000490.1 GCA_017963875.1 Victivallales bacterium
ACCGCGCTTTTCCTTCAATGCCTCCTCCGTATCCTGCGTCATGGAAAAACCATACATTCCGACGAGTTTGAGTGCCCGAAGCATTCGCACTGGATCCTCAATGAAGCGCGTCTTCGCATCACCGATGACACGGACGACCTTGTTCTTCAAATCTTCCCTTCCCCCTACCAAATCAATGATACCACGCTCTCCAATTGGGTCAAAATACAATGCGTTTACCGTAAAATCACGCCGCATGGCGTCATCTTCAAGAGTTCCGAACTGGTTGTCGTTCCAAATCATCTCGCCGTCGTCATCGAGCCGTCCGCGCCGTTCTTCAGCCGTCGGCTCCCGCCTGAACGTGCTCACCTCGTAGATTTCATCCCCCATCCGCACATGTGCCAGCCGAAAACGCCGTCCAATGATAATGCACTGACGCCTTCCGAAAACCTCCCTGACCTGCTCAGGAGTCGCACTTGTGGTGATATCCACGTCTTTCGGCGTGTATCCAAGCAGCAAATCACGGACTGCACCGCCGACGATATACGCCTCATGGCCATTGTCCACCAATCGCTTGACGACCTGGATGGCCGAGCCACGGATTTTGTTTCGCAGATTCATTCATATCCTCTCTTTCACATCTGTTATTGGCTTCGCCTCGTTCCAGGCGGCTCTGGCATTCCCGCAGGGCTACAATGGCAGCGACAACTGTTCCGCAGGCTTGGGCAATAAGCCCAGAACCTGTGCCACGGGTGCAAATGAACGACGGTGTTCTGGGCAAGCACCAAGGCGCTTCAGGGCAGCCAGATGTGCCGCTGTCCCGTACCCCTTGTGCTTTGAAAATCCATATCCAGGATACACCGAATCCAATTCCTCCATCATCCTGTCACGCGTCACCTTTGCAATGATGCTTGCGGCTCCAATGCTGGCGCTTCGCGCGTCCCCCTTCACAATAAACTCCGCTGGCACTGGAAAATCGGGCACTGGCAGACCATCCACCAATGCGATGTCAACATCATTTCCCAATCCAGTGATGGCGTCACGCATTCCCTCATGCGTCGCCCGAAGAATATTCAATCTGTCAATGGTCGCCGCATCTTTAACGGCGACGCACCAGCGAACGCGTGGATCCGTCGTAAGTTGCTCATACAATTTCCGACGCCTCGCATCCGTCAATGCCTTTGAATCATCAACTGCCAGACCAAAGGACTCGTCCGTAGGCGGAAGAATCACCGCAGCCACAACGACTGGGCCTGCAAGCGGCCCACGCCCAGCCTCGTCAACTCCTGCGATTACCTTGCAGCCTCTTTCCTGACAGCGATGCTCAAATTCATATTTGTCCCATACGTTGGGCATGACATGAGTCTCCAACACCACTCTTCTAAAATCAAGCAGCCAACAAACCTAAAACATCATATTCCCGACAAGGCGGCGCAATACCTTTGAATAGGTCGAACTACCCACTTCGGGAAAGTTCAAAACACAAAATGGGAAGGCCACCGACTTTGGCGTCGGATTCCTTCCCATTGTTGTCGCTTGCAGTTACTAATACCGAGTTCTGCAATCGGCAGACCATCAGTCTCACGACCCAGGCCTGAAGAATGGCAAGGGGGAACATATGTTCCCCACGCCACGAAACAAATCAATGAAGACGCTTCTCCTTGACACGTGCGGCATTGCCGACTGCATCGCGCAGATAGTACAGTTTCGCACGGCGAACCAAACCCTGGCGAATCACGGTAATCTTGGCAATACGGGGGGAATGAAGCGGCAGAACACGCTCAACGCCCTGTCCATGGGAAATACGGCGAACCGTCACCGTTTCGGCAATGCCGCCGCCATTGCGACCAATCACCGTACCAGTAAAAGCCTGGATACGCTCTTTGCCGCCTTCGATGATACGGACATCAACCTGAATCGTGTCACCAATGCCAAATTCTGGCAAATCAGTCTTCAGGTTTTCCCTGCGAAGTTCTTCAATCAAACTCATTTTCTGGCTCTTTTTTTCATTTTCCATTGCTATTCACCTGTCTTCGTCTGATATCCGTTCCAACAAGTCGGGACGACGACCCGCGGTCCGAATGACCCGTTGTTCTAAACGCCAATTTGAAATCTCCTCATGGTTTCCCGATAGGAGGACATCTGGTACCTTCATCCCGCGATACTCCACTGGCCGTGTGTACTGCGGATACTCCAGTAACGGCAGATCACCAAAGGATTCCTCATCCGAGGAGGAATCGCAACCCAGAACCCCTGGCAATAGACGAACGATCGCATCCGTCATCACCACCGCCGCCAATGCGCCATTGGTCAGCACAAAGTCGCCCAGTGAAAGTTCTTCGTCAAACAGACATTGGCGAGCACGTTCATCAATGCCCTCGTAATGCCCGCAGACAAAAATCAAATGCTCCTCTCGGCTCAGACGGTGTGCATCCGCCTGACGAAAGCAGTGCCCCTGGGGGCACATCAGAATCACTCGGCTTTTCTCTGTCGCCAAACTCTCAACACATTCAAACAGCGGTTCGACGGCAAGGACCATTCCAGCCCCGCCGCCATAGGGCGTATCATCCACTGTCTTCCTTCGGTCGTGCGTGAACTCCCGAAGATTGATACAGTGGATATCCACCAATCCATCACGGACTGCACGCCCCATGATGGATTCGCCAAGTGCTCCCATGCAGATTTTCGGAAATAAACTGACGATATCAATCCTCATTATTCCGTTCCTCGCATGAGCGGCAACTTGTTCACATTATCAGTCAAGCACGTCAACCGTCACCCGAAGCCCCATGCGACCACTGGCACCGCTGACAAGCAGCCGCAATGCGGCGATCGTCTTGCCCGTCTTGCCAATGATCTTGCCAATGTCCTTTTTCTCGCAACGTATTTGAATGACGCTGATGCGCCCCTTCTCGACCGTTGCTATGGACACTGCATCTGGATTGTCAACCAGACTTTTGGCAACATACTCGACAAACTGTTCCAACCCTTTGATATTTGCGGGAATAAGAGCATCATCGCCCTCTTCCGGCGCATTATCGACATCAAATGCGCTATCATCGGCATCCATGCTATCCGAGATTTCCTCCTGCGGTTCATCAACCACCTTTGGCAAGGACTTGCTGTCATCGGCAGCGTTTTCGTCCTTGGGAGGCTCGCACGGAGCGCCTTCGCCTTCAGCGCCGAACATTTTTTTCCAAAATGAAAAAGCCATGATCGACCTTTATGCTTTTGGAGCGGCTTTCTTCGGCGCGAATTTGGCGTAAGCGCCACCGATTTTCACGAAGAACTCGGGATCCGCGCGATTGATGATGGCAACAACCGTCTCGCTGGGCTGTGCACCGCCATTGCGGAACCATGATTCGGCTTTTGCCAAATCAATCTTCTCATCATTATGACGTGGGTCATACAGACCGATAATCTCAATGAAACGACCATCACGGGGACTGCGTTCATCAGCGACAACGATGCGGTGGCAGGCGGCATTGCGCTTGCCAGTTCTACGCAGACGTATCTTTACCGACATTTTTTCTTCCTTGGCTACAAGATTAATTGAACAAACACACTATGAAATATGAAACAATATTCACGTAAAAATCTCTAATATAATCCAATTTATGAAATCCGCAAACGAATATGGAATAATTCAGGGACGAATAATCAAAAAACGAATACTTTTTCAAAAAATGGTCAAAAAAACGTTTCCTTCCGATAAAACTTGTTTGTAATAATACATATTCGGCTTATATTAAAAAATATGAACGAGCGAAATGCCAGCTTAGCTCAGTTGGTAGAGCACTTGATTTGTAATCATGAGGTCACCGGTTCAAATCCGGTCGCTGGCTCCATTCTCCAAGCCCCGCAATTCCAGTGAGTTGCGGGGCTTTTTTCGTGAGAGTTTTTGACTGAAATCCGTTTTGAAAACTTTTCACAACTTTGAGTATAAGTCGCAACTGTAAAAAGCAAAATAGGTCATGCATGGGCCATGCTGTTTTTCAAGTTTGGAACAGTGATGGTGTCGGGAAGCCGTCCGTCGTTGTGAATCTTTTTTGATGGCATTTGTCTATGCTTCATGTTTTTCTATCCTGCTCCAATAGAAATAATTACACGGTGTCACACCTCCTTCTCGGCCTTGCAGTCCACGAGTTGGCGGGTCTTGCAGTCGAAGTTGAGACCGACGAGCCAGATTGGAAGGTCTTGCGCTCGATACGGCGTGTCGTAGTTCTTGTGCCGTACCTGGGCCAATGCCACATCGGCGGATTCGCCGACCTTCAGTTCAAAGATATACACGCCGCACGGATGCACGGCGATGATGTCTGCCTGGCCGTTCGCCTGATGGTCCTCGACCTTGCACTGGATGGCCTGAGACATCAGGAGGGTCATCAGCACGCGCTCGTATGAAAATTCATGGACGCTCTGCTCAAGCGAACCGTATGGCAAAGCGGCGTAGAGCGACTTTAGGCCAAGGAAGAACTCGTCCCAGTCCTCGTCAAGCATCTTGTCACATATAGAAGAAATCCAACTGGTGTCTTTTTTCGCAATGACGGCGGCGGTCAAGGTGGCGAGATCCTGCCTGACTTCCACATCAGGCACGTGAAGAGTGTACGTCTGCCTCAGCGAATTGTAGTCCTTGATGGTCAGGTACCCTGTCTGGAAGAGCATCGGCACGGTCTTGAGGGCGCGGATGTCGCTCACGTCGAAGTCGCGTTCGCGCACGTTCTGCACCTTGTCCATATCGACACCGAGAAACTCCTCCCGTTTGAGAAAGTTCATCAGCATGGATGCCTTGCCCGTCGCAGACCAGCAGGCTTTGAAGGCTGGTTCCATGACGGAGAGATTCGAGCCTATCGAAACTGGATTATAGACTGTCTCGGCAGTATATTTTCCGAAGCGGTAGCCGTTGAACCATCGTTTCAGTTCCTTGCGGTATGTCTCATCCGACAGCCCCATCTTCCTCGCATGGGCGTGCATGTGTTCGCAGAAGTACGCGTCCAGTTCGTCTTCCGTGTAGCCGAGCATCGTCGCACAGTTGTCATCGAAAGACAAATCCACCAGATTCGAGAGTGCTGAAAACACCGACATCTTCGTGAACTTCGAGACACCCGTAATCATCAAAAAACGGATTTTGCCCGTGCGGTCCTTCATCTGGCGGTAGAAGTCCGCGAGGTATCCGCGAACCATTTCCGCGTCATCGGGTTTGTGGAGAAGTTGTGCGACTGGGTCGTCGTATTCGTCGATAAGGATGACCACGCCCTTGTCCTTGCTGGAGACGTAGAGCGAGTCAATCGCGTTGCCGAAATTGGATGCTGGAAGTTTGTTGACATCATAGACTCCACCAGCCTGTGTAATTGTTGAAGCGACCGTACTCTGGAAAAGCGACCTGAAATCCTCTGGGGACGACGATGAAGCAAACCCAAAGTTGAAATAGAGCACTGGATACTTCGCCCAATCCCAGTCGGTCTTTGAAATCGCAAGGCCGTCAAACAGTTCGCGACGCCCCTCGAAGATTGCCATCAGCGTCGAAATCATCAGCGACTTTCCAAAACGGCGCGGACGCGCGATGAAGAAGCGGCTTGCATCGCGACGCGTGATAAGATTATGGAAAAAGGCCGTCTTGTCAACGTACACGCACTGTTTTTGTCTCAGTTCTGGAAAATCGCTTGTATCCTGGGCAATAGGTTGTAGCATGAATGGCACTCCTTCCATTATTTGATTCCCAATCGTTTATCTTAATCAATTGTTTACTGTAATCTCCGCATCGAGAAAAGTCAATCGTCTGTCCATATATAATTCGACATTAGTACATGCTGACAAAGAGGCAGTAGAGAAACTTTTACTGCATATCTATCTTGTACACGCGGACATTGTCGAAGAGAATGCGGCCCTTCGCGTTTGCGCATCCAGGTTGGACGAGCAGTTGCGCGGCGTCTTCAGGCACTTTGGCGATGCCCTCGAACACCCCCCACTCTTTGGGCCTGGGGTTTCTGAGGAAGAGTTTGACATCCTGCGAGGTGGCCGTCCTCTGTCCCTTGGCGTTCTGCCAGCGGATGATGACGTTCGGCACGTCTTTCGCGTCGGTGTTCATGCCCATCGCACTGACGTAATAGATTTCGCCAGGCTTGACGGGCTGGATTTTGGTGGCGAAGCAGGAGGCGCCTGTGCCGTCCATGAACGCGGCCTTCGAGCCGTTGACTCCGGCGGTCGGCGCACAGCCGTAGGAGCCTATTTTCACCTCCCGCCAGAAACTCCATGAGGAGAAGACGCTTCCGTCCCAGTCCATTTCAGGATTGGCGGTGTCCTTTTTGCTTATCTGCTCGAAGTCGGGGTTTGGCAGCAGGTTCGTGTATTTCTTCGGATTGGCCTGAATGTCGCCACGAATCTTTGGCATCAA
>JAGCTA010000491.1 GCA_017963875.1 Victivallales bacterium
AATGCCGGTAGCTTTGCGTTCCATGCATAGGGAAATGGCTGAATTTGCCAAGGATGCTATAGATAAATTCCCGCCATCCGAAAGAAATTTTTCGGGCCTTATCATGGGCATTTCTGATGGAGACTATAAAAAGATTTTGCAGGAATTGGATATATGCCGGAAAAAGATTGCCCGTATAGCCTTGAATAGTCGGGGCACGGAACGTGTTTATAGACTGAATTTACAGTTGTTCCCGCTGACGTGGGAGGAGGACGAATAAGATGCTGAAAAAGTCTTTCGGGCTTTTGATGGGTGCTTGCTTGTATGTTTTCTTTGCGTGTTCTGACGACGGGGTTGCTGGAGTTACGGAACAAGAAAATGCCATTGCATTTGAAGTGGATACTCCGAATAGTTACGATTTGTGGTCTTTTGCCGATTCTCAGCTGGTTGTAGGGAATGAAAATCTGGGACACTGGTTCAGCTATGGCAATACAGAAGAAGGTGATGGCGCTCGCGTGTTATTCGCGGGAACGGCGAACACGGAACTTTCTTCGGACGACATGGCGACGGTTATAGATTCTTGCAAGGGCCTGTGCGGAACGGTGGAGTTTGGCAAATCCTCGAAGCCTATGAGCGCGGGTATTGGTTTCACTCTCGGGACAGATAGCTCTACGCTGGATGTTTCGGCGTGGAACGGACTTTGTGTGACTTACAAGTCCGAACTGGCCATGCATTTGAAAATCAGGAGCGATGCGGAAAACGATACCGATGACGAATCTTTCGTGCAATTCCCCAAGCTAAAACAGTTTAGCACGCATTGCGCGAAATGGGATGATTTCAAGCAAGCGCATAAGAAAGGCGCTTCCGGTGCATCTGCAGTGAAAAAACTCGGTGCCATCCTTTTTGAATTCAGGAATGAAGAAAAGCAGAATGGCTCTTTTAACATCAAGGGTGTCGGTTCCTATACGGATATTGTTCGGCAACAGGAAAATCCGCCATCTTCTTCGTCTACGAAGAAATCGTCATCTTCGTCTGCGGAGAAGGACTCGAGCGTATGCCTTTGGAATGGGCAGGTCCAAGTCAACGCAGGCTTTATGGATGGGATTGACGGAGAGTGGAGTATCTTTGATGATGGCGAGAATGGGGGCAAGTCTGCAATCAGTTGGCCTGTTAAATTGAGCAATTCTAATGATGATCCCTGGTCCTCGATACTTTCGAGTAATTATGGGTGTATCGCGGGAATGGCCTCCTTAAATAGTGGGTCGTCCGATATGGGCTATGCCGGCATTGGCTTTGTTGTTGATAATTCCAACGTCCGTGATTGGGGTGGGCTCTGTGTCACCTATTTCTCTGACCTTGGCATGAGTTTAGAATTGGATAGGGGGAAAAATACCGTTCTTCAAGCAGATCTTGAAGGGAGTGACGAAATTGTTGAAAAATGCATTGCCTGGGATGAATTCGCCAATGTATCGTTAAATGCCAAGGCTACTCCCGCCGAAATTGCGGAAGAGATTTCTTTCGTGAAGTTTGTAATGAAAAGTGATAAGTGGATAGATGTGAATTTCGGAATAGTTGCCGTCGGAATGTATTCCGCTAACGGAACATGCGAGGTGAACTTGGACAAAATTGAAAAGCCCGTCATGAATTCTAGAAGTCAGGGTAATCGCGTAGGCTCGGCAGACAATCTTTGGCTTGGATCAGATTACACCTATAATGTTGACACGCATCTGTGCGATGAAACCAAGACATGCGGGTACTGGTATTCTGTTGAAGATACGAGCGACGGAGAACCGTCGAGGATTACTTGGCCTGTGACAAAGGGTGATGCTTATGATTCGACGTCCCTTGGCCCGATTATCGATTACTGTGGCGCTCTCTGTGGCTCGTTGAATTTTGAAAGCGAGGGATTTGCCGGTGTTGGCTTTACCATTGTCAACAAGGATGAAATTGACGGATCGATGAAAACGGGTGATATTACGAGTTGGGGTGGCCTGTGTGTGAAGTACTCGTCTTCGTTTGACCTTGATATTGTAATGAATACTGCCGCACACGAGGACCTCTCCACCCTTCTTCAATTGCCCATGGTAACATTGCCGAAAAGCGACAGCTTGACGACAAAGTGTGTGGCATGGGAAGAATTTGGAGCGGACGCATCGTCCCAAGTGTCATCGCTGCTGTTTGTATTTGAGGGCGATGAGGGGACCGAAGGCGATTTCAATATCGTGGGGCTTGGAACCTTGGCGGATAATTACTGAACTAAGGCAGTTCGCCGCCAATCAATTCCATCTGCTTTTTGAAGATGTCCTTGCACGCATTCTCGCCCAAGTCGAGGAGTGTGTTGAGCATATTGCGGTCGAAGCTCGCGTGTTCGCCCGTGCCCTGCACTTCGATGAAGTTCTTGGCGTCTTGCATAACGACGTTCATGTCGACATCGGCAGCGGAATCTTCTACATAGCACAAGTCGCAAAGCGGCTTGCCATCGACGACACCTACGGAAATGGCGGTAATGCCGTGCTTGAGAATCTGCTGCGTGATGCCCAGACGTTCCTTGATTTTCTTGAGCGCGATGGCGAGGGCGACAAAACCGCCGATGATGCTTGCGGTACGGGTGCCGCCGTCAGCTTCGATGACGTCGCAATCAACCACGATGGCGTTCTCGCCGAGGGCTGCAAGGTCGGCTGCGCCGCGCAGCGAACGGCC
>JAGCTA010000492.1 GCA_017963875.1 Victivallales bacterium
GTGGAATCCCAGTAGTTGGAGAACTTGTAGCCTTTGGAGAAGAAATTGGCAAGCGAGACGGGATTGCAGACATGCGTGTCGGCGTCGGAGAAGCGGTAGCCGTCATACCACTTGAGAAGCGTCTGCATCAACTCTTCCTCCGAGACGCCGTTCGCCTTCGCCGCCAGCGGAATTCGGTCGGCGAAGTATTCGCGGATTTCCGCTTCGGTGAATCCGAGCATCTCCGCATAGTCAGGCTTAAGCGTGATGTCCGTGAGGTTGTTCAGTTCGGAGAAGAGCGAGACATGGGCGAACTTGCTGACTCCAGTGATGAACGCGAAGCGGATGAAGTCTTCCTCAGTTTTGATATTTGAGTAAAAGCCCTTCAGGACCGCAAGGATATCCTTGTTGTGTTCTTCGTTGGCGATGTTGCTGAGGATTGGCTTGTCGTATTCATCGACAAGCACAACCACCTGTCCAGTAGTTTTTGACCCCTTGGCTGTATCGACAATCAGATTCTCGAACTGCGTGTTGAGGCTGCGGCCGCGAAGGGGAACCTTGAGATTGCGCGAGCAGTTGTCCAGCATGTCCTGCAAAAAATCCTCAACTTCCTTGGCGGTGCGCAGATTGCTGTTTCCGAAGTCGAGATGGATGATCGGATACTCCTGCCAGTCGTAGTCCTTCGTGTCGATGGCGAGCCCCTTGAAGAGTTCGCGCCTGCCTTGGAAGAGAGCCTTCAGCGTCGAGACGAACAGCGACTTTCCAAAACGCCGCGGACGAGCAAGAAAGAACTCCGTATCGCCAGAGTCCAACAGACGCCACACATACTCCGTCTTGTCGATGTAGAGTCTGTCATTGGCGATGAGTTTTTCAAAACTTGCCGTATTGAGATTGATTTTCTTCATGCTTCCCCCGCATGACGATGGATATTCTCGTACTTGATTCTTCCTTCAATATACGGCAGATTTGCTTTTAGTCAATTTGAACAGATGGTTTTCGACAGGCTTTCACGGCAATTACCTGCGGAGGTCATCGGATGGCTCGTCATCCGTTACTATACACTAAAGTTCGGCATCACTTCATTTCCAAGCGGCCGAATTTCTCGGGTGTATTGTGGATGAAATGGCCCGTCGGCGACCAGCAAGAGCAATCCGCCTTGCCGTTTCTGACGCGATTACGATAGAAATTGACTGCGAGCGGCCCCGCAAATTCAGGGTCATCGATGCCGATGGACTCTAAGGGAATAATGACATCCATCAGCCAGTGGTCGCTGTATCGTTTGAAACCAATCCACGCCTTGCTTTCCCAACTAATGTCATGGGCCAGGGTGTTTTTGGTGGTTGAAGCGTCGAATACCACCTTCGCTGTATTGGCAATGACATGATAGCCCTTGCCGTTTCCCGTCACGTTTGGATAGAGGAAGATTTCAATGCTGTCGTCCTCCCAAATCTTACCATTGTCGTGGTCCCTGACGTTTGAGACGATTCTTCCCATGTTCGTTTCGTATGCGATGAAGCGGAAGTAAAGTGAGCGGCGGTTTCGTCCATAGCGCACAGTAGTCTTCGGAACGTCTGTCACACCGCCGTCCTTCGCCATGAACAGTTCCTCGTCCTGTTTCTGGAGGTCGAACTCCTTTTCAATCATGGCAAGCCTACCTTTGCGGGAACCATTCCCCAGCAGGCGACGCATTCTGTCGGCTCCCTTGTCGAACTCGCCTTTGACCAGCGCGACACGACGGCGATAGACACTGCCCTCTTCCGTGGCCAACAACGCCTTTTCCAGATATCCATTCAGTTCTTCAAGGAAATCAATGGTAAATAGCGCCTCTGGCTCGACCTTCACTGTCTTTGCAAATACGTCCTCCCGATGTTTTTGAGCCGTAGTCCAGAAGTCGAGCATCGGCTTTTCCGCAGGGCCGTAGAAGAGCCGCGCGTATTCGGCGAGCAACTTGTTCGCATTGGTCGCAGGATCCATGTAGAGTCGCCCAGTCAAATAGAGTCCAAGATGCATCAGGCCAGGCGTGTCCATCGTCTCATAGCATTGCGGGGCACTGCCAAACGACTGCGTCTCAATGTATTCGCCGCCGTAAGTCGGGTGCTTTAGAAGCCACGAGATTTCTTTTTGAATAACATTCAACTGGACGATTGGCAGGTTGCTCCACGGCGGCCAGTGGTCAAGATACCAACTCCATAGATAGAAGCAGTCGACTCGTCCCGCCCATGCGTCGATTTCATCGTGGAGTTTTTGGCGATACTCTGGGTTGGCCATTGAACTGCGCCGATTGCAGAACATGACGGCGACGTTCTTCATCTTTCCAAGTTCACGAGGCGGCGTGCGGTAGTGCTCGTAGGCAAGACAGCCGATATACTTACTTGGATGCCTTTGGGCAACCTTCGCGGCGACTTTTGAAGTGAAGTTCCAGACGTGATAGGAAAAGCGTTCGTCGGACGGATAGTCCGCGTGCAGTTCCGCCTGGCAGTTCGGGCAGCCGCAGATGCGGTGGAGACCGTCCTGCGGCGCGAAAGGATAGACTTCAACCATCGGATTGGCGTCGAACCACTTGCAGATGTCCTCCGCTGCCTGGTCAATCAACGCTTGATTCGTGAGGCAGAGATGCCCTCCTCCGCCCACGGCGCAGAGATTGTTGAAATCTCGTTTCCCATCCACCAATGCGAAGAACTCGGGGTGGGTATCCTTGTACTTGAGCATGCTGCGGTACCAGTGAACAATGTGGACAAGTCGTGCACCGCCGAAGCCCATCCGCTTGGACCACAACGCGACATCGCTGTTTCTGTTGAGATGGCAGATATACGGCCAGCGCCATTCGACCGCTGGCGCACCAGTTTTCTTCAGTTCAGGGACTTTGAATTCAGCAATTTGCGGCACAACCGTGCCGTCTGGACCTGGCATGTAGAAGCGGATTCCCGCGACTCTATGAAGGAACTCATTGACGCCGTTCAACGTTCCAGACGGTCCGCAGACACCGAGTTTTAAGCGTGTATTGTACAAACCATCGAAAATCCATGGATGGCCTACGCCCTCGATCTTTGGGCCGTCGTAGTCATCGCCGTAGATTGCAAGGAAATCCTTCGTGGTCTGCCAGCCCCATCCTTCGCTAGGAAGCCCTTTCGACGTAAGTCCTGCCGCTGCCAACATCGGCTGTTCGCCGATGCAGATGACAGGCGTGGCAGTCGCATCATTGACCAATGGAAGTTCCCTCCCTGTCATCTGCTTCAGGAAACTCTGCATTTCCAATGCCGCAAATTTCACCGAATCAGGCGCATTCGCCGCAACGACAATCTGCGCGTAAGGGCGTCCGTCAGGCGAAATGATTCCTGCGGCATTTCCTGAAACGACCGCCAAGACAAATGCAATGAAAAGGAGAGCGGGAACGGGCTTCGTCATATTCATGTCACTGGAAAAGTTTCTTGTCGGCGTTCATCGTTGGAACATCGACGTAACTCAACAAACTCTTTGGCTTTGATGATTCCATGTTCCAGAGCAGAAGGCTCCATTGCATGGGTTTCATTGGTTCGGCGTGGCCATCCGCAAAGTTGAGATTGATCATGCCGCTGTGCGGATTGCAGACGCCGTACCCTCCAACCCAGCCGTTGAGCGCGTGCCATGCGACTAACTTGCCGCTGACGATTTCCCCTGCGTCACCCCAGTTTGGAACGCTGCTCGGGTTCTTGTAGAGGTTGAAATTGCGGCAGTCCCAAGAGCCCGTTGTTCCTGAAACAGCGTAACTTGCAGGCAATGTACGTCTTCCATCCAGCAGACGCGACTGCGCCTCGCCGTATGTCTCGCGTTTGTTGGAGGCTTGTTCGATGCACGGGCAGAACGCACTTTTCACGCTCGACCAGTCACCGCTGTTGCTCGCGTAATTCTGATTAAGTTCAGGCATGATGTACCACATCGCGCTGAAGGATCCGTAGGAAATCTGGCAGTCCTTGTTTTCATCAAGGTAGATTCTCTGATAAGTTCCGACCTGCTTCAGGTTGCTCGTGCAGGAAATCTGCTTTGCCTTCTCCCGTGCCTTGGCCAATGCGGGTAGCAGCATGGCCGCCAGGATGGCAATGATGGCTATGACGACAAGCAACTCTATTAGCGTGAATCGACGTTGTTTCTTCATGTGAAACTCCCTTGTTGTTTTCAGGTTCTATAGAAATATTATGACAAAACCAATGATGGAAACCTCTTCTTTCCCCTATCCTGAATCAGCGGCCGATTTCGTTGTCGAGTCTTCCGCCTTCACCCAAGGCTATGGTGAGACAAGCACGTATGTCGTATCGCGTCCTCAACTCTCCTAGAAATCGCCTCGCCATTCGGCACTTCACGGATTCAAGCCTATGATTCGGACTCCCAGCGGCGGGCAGAAATACCATGAGCCAGGTTCCTTCTTGCCTGTCGAATGCCTGTATTCCAAGATGTTGAACGCCGTCTCGAAATGCCCCGCAAGATTGTGATCGAGCATCGCAAAACTGCTACGGTTCGCATCCAGCCATTGCGGCGACGCGATATACACTGGCAACAGTTTTTCTGGGACTCTTGCTTTAGCCAGACGGCTCGCCTCCTTGAAGGCACTGCTGCTGTAGATAACGATGATTGAATCTATCTCATTGCGGTTCTTTCGCAGATAATCGGCCATCTGGTGGCTCATCTCCTGCTTCTGGTCAGGTGTCAGGACGCCGTCATAACCTGTAGAGAGCGGAAAGATGTGATCCTGTATCCAATCCATGCCGAGCCCCGCCTGCTGCAGTGCCAGTCGCCAATACCCCAGACGGTACATCTCCAGTTCATTCTCCTGCGAAGAACAAAACAACCCTGGGCGCGTGCGCCCCTGCGCCTTCAAGTATTCCACAATCTGCCGAACGGTTTCCGCTTCGTCGCACACGATGCTCGTGACCAAGGGCGAGCCTGACAACTTTCCCAAAACCACCACGCGACTGCAAACCTGCGAAAAGGTTGCGGCGAAGCCCCCCCAATCCGAAGAGAGGCAGTATATCAGAGTATATGCGTCAGGCGAATTGATCGCCACGGACGCCTCCTGCACATCCGTCGTATTCAACGGCACGACTTCAATGCTCCATCCAGCCTGCCTGAACCGCGCAAGATTCTGCTCAAGGTGATCCGAGTACTTTTGCCAGCACTCCTCGTGAAGCACAAGATTCAGTTTTTTGGCCTTCGGCTTCTCTGCTCCCCCTGAGTACAGCGTGAAATAGCCCTTGCCGCGCCGACACTGGAGAAAGCCCTCATCCTCCAGAAGTTTCAACGATTTCAAGCCTGTGACATAACTCACCCCATACTCGTCCACCAACTGATGGACGCCTGGAAAACGGCTGTTGAAGGGAAACTCGCCTGAGACGATTCGCCTTGCAAGTTCCTCTTTCAACTTTACGCATTTTATGTTCTCTGATGTGTTCATGTTATATAAAATATTCTATATATCTTAAATTGCAAATGAAAAATCAAAATAAAGGTCTTGGCGACGAATCGAAGACTTTCGGCTTTCGACGGACAATTTCCAGACGGCTTTCTACGGACAATTTCCAGACGGCTTCCGACGGACGACAATTCGTCTCCCCTACGACGACCGAATAAAGAATGTCTTCAGTCCCATCTGTCTCAAATGTCCCATTAGTCCCATTAATTTGCAGTATTCATGGGACACTGTGCCCCTCTAATACATACAGGTCAACAGTTCACCTCAATGAATCACCAACTATTTCATTGCATCACGTCATTGATTCGAAAAGGCCATATAACAGGGAAATTACCAAAACATGCCCTTTGCTTCTTTTGTATTGAAACAATTAGGCTGGAGCGCATCAGACAGCACGGTCATTGTCCGTGCCCTACTGAAACGGCGTCGCCTGCCAGTCGTCGATGCGGCCCTTTGCAGAGTCGAAGTTGACGCCGACCATGGTGATCGGCAGGCCACAGGACTGGAATTTCTCGTAATAGTGGTGATTGGTGATCTGGCTGATGGCAGCCTCCGCCGTCTTGTCCAGTTTGAACTCGAAGAGATAGACATTCCTCTCCGTGCGGATGTATGCGTCGATGCGTCCCTCGTTTGTCTTGGCCTCCGCCCCGATGCTCGCGCCCAACAGTTTGAAGACGACATAGAAAATGGTCTGGTAGTATTTCTCGTACGGCAGGTGCATGTCGTACGAGATGTTTGCCAGAAACGATTGGAAGAGCGTCATGAAGCCGTCCAGGTCATCGTTCCGTATGGCCTTGCGGAACTTCATCGCATCGCTCCATGCCTGGCTTCGATGTTCTTCGCCAGCGAATGACTCGATGAGTCGGCGGCTGAAGGTCGCCTGCACCTCGCGGTCGGGAAAGTCAAGACGGTACTGCATGCCGTCCTCGTCCGACCGCACGTCCTTGATGGTCAGGTAGCCCGTCTGCCAGAGCAGCCCCGTGATGTCCAGCCTGTCCAGTTCGTAGGCGGCAAAAATGCTCTCGTCATACCAGTCCTCGATGGCCGTCTCGTAGTCGTATTCCCTTTCGCGGGAGAGTTTGACTAGGAACTCGGGCGTTCCCGTGGAATCCCAGTAGTTGGAGAAC
>JAGCTA010000493.1 GCA_017963875.1 Victivallales bacterium
AAGATAGCCTCCCTACGTTCAGGGGCAATGTTTTCTCCCAACACTCTTAGCCTGTCCTTGCACTGCTGGATGAGAGCATTGTACCGCTCTTTTCCGATGAAAAGGTCCTTGACCTTTTGAGCGGAATCCGTCGCAAGGCGCAGAAGGTCGGTGCGGTTGGCTGCGTCATAATACTTTTCGTTGGCGAGGATGAGGACGGCATCCTCCCTGATAGTGCCGTTTCTGAGCATTCCAGCAAGGCCGAGCATGGCGTTTTTCAGCGAATTAAGGCCCTTTTCACCAAGTTGTCTTGTGGCCAACGGATTGTTCACTGGAAGTGGAACGTGCGCGCGCGCGTCAAACTCGTCTGTCGCCATCAATTTATTGAGTGCCGTGAGGCAGATTTCCCTTGCGTCTTCCAGCGTGACTCCCTCATTGCGCTGCACGAAAACTGCTGCCACCGCGTTAACGATATCCGTGACTGCGGCTTCGTCTCCAACCAGCGTCAGAAGGTTTGCCGCTGACTTTTCCGCCTCAAGCCGCGCCTCATCATCCGTCAACGTGTGCGTCGCCGCGAATAGTTGCGCCTTGTTGATGGCACTTTGCGCCATGGTGTCGCCGCCAGCGTTGACGAATGACAGAATGTTCGGAGGCAGCCTGTTTTTCCTTTCCACCTCCTCGGCTGGAACGTTTGGAGCGTTCGCCGCATTTGCCGCATTGGGACCTGTCAACTTGCTGAAATCGTTTACGGACCAGAAGCGTCTTCCGAGATTTGAATCTGATATGTTCTGTGTCATTTCAAGCCTCTTCTACTTCCTCGTCGTTTTCGTCGTCTTCGTCGTCCAGCGGCATCTCTGTGCAGGGGAACTTTTCCTCGAATGTATCGCGTATAAGGTTCACCAAATCCACGAGTGCGTCGACCCATGCGGCAAGGCGATCTGCTGAGTCGAATAGTTCCACTGGTCTGTGGTCTTGGACGATGACAAGGCGCGTTTCAGGATCCATTGAGACAGAGAACCCACCGTTCGGAGCATCCAATTCGTTCAAAGCGAAGAGGGCACGTGCACGTTCATCCTGGTATTCGTCTTCGGGGAGGATTCCTACCGTCGACCAGGCGATGACGACATCAGATTCCTCGTAATAGTCTATTACGACATCAATGTTTCCATCGACGGTGAATATGCATTCGCCGTCTTTAAGAACAAGTTCCGCGCCGAGTGTCTCGCCGAACTCATTAAGAACCATATTGAATGAATCATACAGAGTCATCATTTCATCGCCTCCGTTGCATTGATGTAGTTTGCAAGGTGCAGTTGCCAGTCATAGACGTTGCGCAGGAAGGTGTTAATATAGTCGGTGAAGGCCTTTTCGTTCTCGAAGGCCTCTTCGTCAAAACGGTCGGTAAGATAGACGGCGTTTTCCTGTTCATTGAGAGAGAGCGTTGCCCCTTCTGTGGCGCGCCAAAAGAAGTTTGCAGTGAGGGCTGCCTCCGCAAAATCACCAGGGCATTCGCTCTTGCCAAAACTACCAATCAATGCACGGCAATAGACAGGGGCCGTTTCGATGTTCGGTGCGAAAAACATCAGATGCACGTCCTGTACATTCAGTGTGAATCCGATTTCATTTGTCTCAACCGCCTCTTCTGAGGCAATTATAACGGCCATGTCGGCCAGTCTCTGTAGTCTGTTCATGATTCTCTCTTTTAAAGTGGCACATCCGTCGCCGCAGTTTCTTGCAAGTATCTACCTTTTTGGGCATGGCCCACTGAGTCTATAGAGAAGTGATGTGATTGCGATGCGTTATGGCCATATTTCGATGAAACGACGCTCTTTTGGGACGGCGTCGGGACCATTATTGTCATTGCCGATGATGCCGTCAGCCGTCAGGTTGTCGGTTACGGTTCTGGCGGAGCCTGCGCCAAGCGTTTTAAGGGATGTGACGATGTTTTGCTTGATTACGCCGATCATGCACTGCATCATCGACAGTGGACGATGTGCGTCGGCTTCATCCAGTTTTTCCTTGAGGGTTTCAAGTTTCTCGCGTACATCTTGCGTAAGGTCATCTGCCAGTTTTGCGTTTAGATAGGCGATGGCCGCTTCCTTTTTCTGTGCAAATGCCTGTGCTGGCGGCACGTCGTTGCCAATTTCGGGAACATCGGCACCATCTTCCTTGGCGGTGGCGAGAATCACGTCAAGGCGGGCCATTTCCGCACTCGTCATCATGCGCAGCATTGATTCCATTGCGATGGTCAGACGCTCCTGACTGGACTGGAATCCGCTGATTGTTGGCGGCACATCAATGGAGTATTTTGTCTGAAGTAGTTTGAACACCGCGGTCATACGCTTGCCTGTGTCGTTGCCTGTGCCCTTGCCAAGTATGTCGCGGACAATCTGCTCGACTGCTTGGCGGTTTTGGGCGAGTTTGGCCTTCCCTGCGTCGGAGAGGAGCGCTTCAAATCCCTTGAGGAATAGGTGGGGATCATTGCCCGCCGCCCCAGCGATGACTCGAATGACGTTTTTCTGCTCGTTGGAATTTAGTTTGGTCGCGTTGCCGAAATCGATCATGGTCACGCCATTGGGGACACCTTTGGCGATGTCTTGGGCGGTCGGAACCATGATGTTGCCCGCATGGAGGTCACCGTGGTAGAAGCCTGTCTTGGTGAAAAGCCCCTCGCGAATCCAGATGGTCGTGAGATTGGAGAGGGCATCGTGCTTGGCAAGGGTGTCCTCGTAGATATTCGTGAGTTTCTCCGCTCCGTCGAGCATGCTCATGATGGCATCTTCCCTGCTACGCTTGGCAATGTCATCGATTGTGTTTGCCCTGTTCGTGACAATGGCCTCATTCGTGTCCTTGAGGAACTTGTCCATCGGCACGCCAGGCGCACGTTCAAGCACCATCAGTCCTTTGGTCGGTTCGGTGCCTGGAATCTCGCTAAGCCGCATGGAGAAGACATTGCTGAACGTCTTGTTCACTTTCTTTTTCCCCGCATCATAGACATCAAGACCAGTCTGGACGTTATTCGCCTCAAGCGAGAGGTCTAGTTCTTTCATAATTCCCGCCAGTTTGCCTTCAAAGGTCTGGGACATCCCCTTGATTCCTTTGGCGACTTCGCGGAATACCTCCGCCTCGCGCAGTGTGCGCAAGTATGCATCTGGGCGCAGCATTTTGATGACGCATTCGCGCGGTTCGGCCTCGCCCTGCAATTTAATGGAGCAGAGGAAGGTCTGCGCAACTGAGGCCGCGCCCAGTGCGTCTTTTATGGTAATGGATTCAATCGCGCCGTTGG
>JAGCTA010000494.1 GCA_017963875.1 Victivallales bacterium
CATGCGGAGATCGTCCATTCCCTTGCAAAGTGGAAGCGGATGAAACTATCCTGGCTGAAGATGCAGCCTGGATTTGGCATTTACACGGATATGAATGCGATTCGTGCCGACGAGGATCTGGACAATATCCATTCGCTCTATGTCGATCAGTGGGACTGGGAGAAAGTCATCGACCGCTCCACGAGAAATCTTGATTATCTCAAGGACTGCGTCCGAAGGATATATTATGCAATTCGCAGGACTGAGGCGGCGGTCTGCAACGACTATGACCAACTCAAGCCATTTCTCCCTGAAAAAATAACGTTCATCCACTCGGAGGATTTGGAGGCAGAATACCCTGATTTCACGCCAAAGCAGCGTGAACATGCGGCGGCTTTCAAATATGGCGCGGTTTTCATCATTGGCATTGGCGGAAAATTGCCGATTACCAATGAAAAACACGACGGGCGCGCCCCCGATTACGATGACTGGACAACTCCTTCGGACGAAAAGCACAAAGGGCTCAACGGTGACATCCTCGTGTACAATCCAGTCTTGGAAACAAGTTTTGAATTGTCCTCCATGGGAATCCGTGTTGACAAGGATGCGATGCTTCGCCAGTTGCAGTTGTGCAACGCGATGGAACGCACATCCTGCCAATTCCACAAGGCTCTCCTTGACGGGGAACTGCCGTTGACCATCGGCGGAGGCATCGGCCAGTCCAGGCTGTGTATGCTGCTGCTTCAGAAGGCTCATATTGGCGAAATACAGGCGTCTATCTGGCCAGAGGCCATGAGGGCGGAATGCAGTCGCCATAATATTCCGCTACTTTGAAATGTGACGATGCCTGCGCGGCTTGCGCAAGCATTGATGTCAGCCGGCTGACAATAGTGCGTCAACATGAGCGATTTTCTTGAAAAAACCGAACAATACACCGTTGACATCATCAACGGGAGAAACAAGACCATCTGGGACCGTGTCTATCGGGTGTTCTTGTTTGTGCTTTCGAGGTTGTATAGAAATATCGTCCAACTTCGCCTAAGCCTGTACAGTTCTTCTGTGCTGAAACAACAAGACCCTGGCTGCATCGTCATCAGCGTAGGCAATTTGACGACTGGAGGCACGGGAAAGACCCCTGTCGTCGAATTGTTGTCACGCACATTGGCGGAGCGTGGCCGCCATGTCGCCATATTGAGCCGTGGGTACCGTAGCAAGGAGAAGCGAACATTTTGGAGTAAACTCAAGGGGATGTTCCTAGGCGGCAATGACAGTATACCGCCGCGAGTCGTATCGGATGGAAAGAAAGTGATGCTCGACTCAGAGGAGGCAGGCGACGAACCATTCATGCTTGCGTCAAATCTTCTGGCGACTGACAAGCATTCGGGCGTGTCCGTCGTTGTTGACAAAGACCGTGTCAAGGGTGGAAGTTATGCGATTCAGCACATGCAGGCGGATACATTGATATTGGATGACGGTTTCCAGTATCTTCGACTTCGGCCGAGGCTGAATATTCTGCTTGTCGATTCCACCAATCCGTTTCATAATCATGAAATGCTTCCGTGCGGACTGCTTCGCGAACCGATAAAAAACATTCGCCGCGCCAATTTTGTATTCATGACGAAATCCAACGGGAAGTATTATCTCAGGCATCTGCGTTCTTTTATCCTGAGGCATAATCCTGCTGCGGCGGTCATCGAATGCAACCATGTGCCATGTTATCTTCAGAATGTCACAACGCGTGAGCGTCTGGAACTCCAGGAATTGAAGGGAAAGAAAATAGCGGCATTGTCGGCGATTGCCGTTCCAACCAGTTTTCTTAATTACCTGACGCAACTGGGTGGAGAAATTGTCTATTCAAAGCATTTTGTGGATCATCATCGATACAAGAAACCTGAAATCGAGGAGTTTTTCAGAAAAGCGAACAAGCACGGTGCTGAAATCATTGTCACAACGGAGAAGGATGCAGTTCGCCTCCCGTCTCTTCCTGAGGGCAATTTACCAGTGTATTTTCTTCGTATCGCGATTAAAATTCTCAAGGGGCATGAGGAATTTGAAAAATGCATTACTCAGATTTGTCTTGAATAAATGACGTAGGAATGTATTATATATAGTTTCACCTGAATGAGCAACTGTCTTTTCGCCTTTGACAGGGCGGAATCATGAAAAAACATCGTTTTAACATACTGTTGGAATTGGAAAAATGCGTTTAAAATCGAAAATTGCGATTTGTCTGGCATTGTCATTGATGTCTGGGATGATGTTATTGGCAGAAACGGTTTCTGAACAACGTATAGCATACGGGAGCGCATTGGCGGAAAAACTGATTCGCAAGGATCCCAAGGCATCGGTTGAGGATATCCGTCAGAATCTCCAGAAAGGCATGGGAAGCCGTTTCCCGCAACTGGCTTCCGAGCCAAAAGCGCCTTTGATTACAGAAGTCGAATCCCTGAGAGACTATGGCGCGAAGTTCAAGGCTGTGCTGGATGAAAAATGCCCTGTGTTTTCAGATGCCCAACTGGAGGCGCTGGCGGCCGTCAAGTATCCATTGTACAAGCGTGGGGACATCGTGACGGTTTATTATGTCAAGGGCAATCAGATAGACAGTTGGAAAGGGCGGATTTCAGCCATTGAAGAGAATAGGGTTGTCATGGGATCAAGGCGCATTGCCTTCCGTGACATGGAGCCTGTGAAGGGCAACGATGTTGAGTTGCTCAAGTTCATTCCAGAAGAGAACCGCCGTGTCAGAAATGAATATAAGGCTCAGATTCGCAAGAAGATGGAAGATGAGCGCAATGATTTCAAGATGAATAAGCACAAGGAAGTCGAGGAATCGATTCTTGAAGCAGACCGTAAGCGCAATGAGGAAAATGGATATACGCTTGTAGATAAGAATTGGATGACACCGTCTGAATTATCGATGGCGCTGATTGAAACTGCGATGGAGTCAATAGAGGAGAAGAGGTATGCAGCCTTGAATGAAAAGATGGCCCCGCGCCGTCAAGTCGTGAATTCACAGGTGCAGGCTATTTCCCTGCGTTTTGCCCATGATCTTCCTGGCAGGATGGAAAACCCGATGCAGTTGAAGCAGAAGGAAGAAGAGGAACGCCAGAGACGCGAGGCGGTGGCCCGTGCGGAGCAGCAGCAACGAGAAAATGCGGCCAGGGCGGCGGAAGCCGAAAGGCAGCGGCTGGCGGCTGAGAAGGCAAAGAAAGAAGCAGAGGAAA
>JAGCTA010000495.1 GCA_017963875.1 Victivallales bacterium
CCCCTACAGGATAACGACCTCGAAGAGGTCGAACCTACCCTTTGGGGAAATAGAGCATAAGCAATATCCTTTTCTTTTCCAATTCGCAGGAGCCAACATGGAACTATATCTCACCTCACGCAGACGAATCGAAGCCGCAGATTGCCAGACCTTCGAGCCTGAAGACATGCCGATGGAAACAGTGCTCAAGGCACTGGATGTTGCCGCCACCGCGAAGGAATTCCTCTATCTGAAGGGAAACGAGCCCTTGCTCTATCCTTTTCTGGAACAACTATTTGCAAGTGCAGCAAAGCGGCATATCGCCATTATCCCTGAAACAACGGGGCTTTTCCCCACACTTGCTAGGGAACTCGTCCTCAAAAATTGCACGTCGCTGTTCTTCAAACTCTATAGGAGCGACCTCACTTCGGACAGCGACAAGGAGGAAATCCAGGAAAACGCCGATGCTTTCAAGGCAGCCAACATCAAACTTTCAATCGTCTGTATCGTCGATGACTTTGCCGCCGACTATTCCTGCATTCTGGAATTCGCCAAGAAAAACAACATCCGCGAGATACTCTTCAGGCTTCCATGCCGCCGTCCGATGAACGCCATGCGACCATTTATCAAATGGTATAGCATGAACCTCATAAAGAACCTGGAAGAAGGCTATGTCACCAGCGTCGATTGCGGACTCATGAGATGCGCTTTCACAGATGAGGAACTTGGCATCCGCGAGCGCATCGGGCTTACAACACCTGCCTGCTGCCCGCATCTCGGCGTCATGCCGAGCGGCCTTGTCTGCCATTGTTGGGAACTTACGGGGCTACCAGGACCCGACATCAGCACAATCAAAAGCGTCGAGGATTTCAGAATCCTGTATTATGACATCCTCAAGGACCTCCAATGGCAAATGGACCGATTCCCCGCGTGCCGACAGTGCGTTTCACGCTTCAACAACACATGCTACGGACTTAGCATGTCAACAAAACGCGATATTGTCCAGCAAGAATATGACCTGCTGAAAGAACTGTTCAAAAAAGAAAACGAAGGCAAACCCATCCCCCAAGAAGAACGTGAGCAAAAACTCTGGCAATTGGGCACGGACGCGATGATTTTGACGTATCATGCGGATGCCGTGGAATGCTATGAGGAACTTCGAGGACTCCATCCAGAGGACTGGAGTATCCATGGATTGCTCGCAAACGCCTATTGGGAACTCGGGCGCTATGGTGATGGCGAAGAAGAGTTCCGCAAGGCATCGCGCCTGTCCCCAGACCCCGTCCCGCCTTTGATTGAACTATACAAACGCTTAAGCGTCAACGGCAATGCCATCAAGGCAAGGTTGCTTCAGGCTGAAATTGAAAGAACCATCGCCAAGCAGAAGCAGAAAGAGCAGACAGAGGCCAAGCAGACGAAATGATCGTGCCCGTCTTCAACAAGAGCATTACAATATAAATCGGTTGTTCCTACTTGCGTTTTTCCCAGAAGAGATTAGGTTATTTTGACTATATATTTGTTGAAAGAATCAATAACAAAATCACCCATTCCGCATCACATGCGGGCAAACAAGGAAAAGTCCTGAATCCGTGAATGACGGATGACGAGTGGATTTCCTAGAGAGTCAAGAGAGCATATAAGACATACGTGCTTGTACCCCGTAGCCTTTGCGAAGACTCGACAACGGAATCAACCGCCAGACGAATCTTCATGGAAACAGGAAAAACATCAGGAGAAAAACTACCCATGGCTGACAACTCCGTCGGAACACAATCATTTGCAACAGAGAAAGAGGAAGTCGTCACAAAGAAACTGCGCTGGGCCATTGTCGGATGCGGCGGCATTTCCGAGACTCACCTCAACGCCATCAAGAAAATTCCGCAGATTGAAGTCGTCGCTGGCTGTGACATCAAGCCTGAACGCCTCCAATGGGCCAAGGAAAAATTCGGCATCGAGGCCACGTATGAGAAGTGGGACGACCTGCTCAGGGAAATCAAGCCTGACGTCGTGGACGTCTGCACGCCGAACGGCGTTCATTGCCCTGCGGTCGTCGCGGCGGTTGAGGCGGGTGCCCATGCCATCACTGAAAAGCCGATGGCAATGAACCCAGCGGAATGCCAGAAGATGATTGACGCGGCCAAAGCCAATGATCGCAAACTCGCCGTCGGCTTCCAGTACCGTTATCATCCGTCCTGCGACTTTGCCGTCAACGCCATCAAGAATGGCGACATCGGCGATGTCCTGTTTGTCAAAGTGCAGACGCTGCGTCGCCGCGGCATTCCGAACTGGGGCGTGTTTGGTCAGAAAGCCCTTCAGGGCGGCGGACCGATGATTGACATCGGCGTCCACTACATCGAATCCTCGCATTACTGCATTGGCCGCCCCAAACCGATTGCGGCATCAGGCAACTGCTGGACATATCTTGGCGACAAGCCGAGCGAAGTGCTGTCCCCCTGGCCAAACTGGGATTGGAAGACCTACACGGTCGAAGACCTCTGCGTCGGGCAAGTCCGTTTCGACAACGGCGTCATCATGCAGATTGAATCATCCTTTGCGGCGCACATTGAGAAGGACGTGTTCAACTGGACCATCGTCGGCACAAAAGGCGGTTATGATTTCGCCAGCGGCACATTGTTCACTGACCGCGATGGCTTTATGCTCAATGCCAAGGCGAGTTATATGCCTGGTCTGGACTTCTCGACACTGTTCATCGCGAAACTCAAGAATTTCGCCAATGGCGTTTTGGAAGGCACGCCGCTCAAGGCTCCAGGCGAAGACGGTCTCGCCGTCCAGAAGATCATCGACGGATGCTATCGTTCGGCTGCCGCTGGACGCGAAGTCACCATCGACTAATCAACAAGTAGAAACGAAACGGACAAGCCATCATGAAAAAACTCAATGTCGTTCAGATTGGTTTTATGCATGAACATGCCAATGGGAAAATTGCGACGCTTCGCAAGATGACCGACACCTACAATATCGTGGGTGTCGTGGACGAGCGTCCTTTTTCCACCACGCCGTTTTATCTGGATTACTCCAACTTGTTTGAGGATTTGCCCCATTTGACACTGGAGCAGGTCTTCGGCATGTCGGACTTGGATGCGGTACTCGTCGAGGTTCCGAATCTTGACTTGGTTCCAGTGGCCATGCAGGTCATGGAGCACAATCTGCCAATGCATCTGGACAAGCCTGCAGGCTATGACCTCGCGCTATACAAGAAACTCCTGGATGGATGCAAGGCGAAGAACCTCCCGTTGCAGATGGGATACATGTTCCGTGGCAATCCAGTCTTCAAATTCATCAGGCATCTTGTTGAGAACAACGCCTTCGGTGAAATCTTCTCCATAGACATGGACATGGACCACTGCTATGGCGGTGCACACTACGAGGATTACCTGAGCCAACTCCGTGGAGGCATCATGTTCAACTTGGGCTGCCATCTTATCGACTTCATCGTCGCGCTTCTTGGCGAGCCAGAAAAAGTCCATCCGTTCCTGAAAACCACCACGCAGGCGGTCAAAGGTGCCATCACGAACTCCCTTGCCGTGCTTGAATATCCGCACGCCACCGCCAATGTCCGCGCCTGCTGCCCAAAGCCTGGTCCGAAGCGCCATTGCCGAATCGGCGGAACAAAGGGTTGTTGCGAATTCGCACCTTTGGAGATGTTCAATGGCCAGCCACTTGTGCTGGAAATGTTTGTGAAGGACGCTGTCTGCGGCTTCCAGCCTGGTCAGCATAAAATCACCTTCCCACCACAGCACGACCGTTATATCGTCCAATTGCAGGAACTCGCGGATGTCATTCAAGGAACGGCGAAACCCGAGTATTCCTACGAACACGACTACATTGTCCATAAGGTGACCTTGGAGGCGGCTGGAATCCTCTAAGTTGATTATGCACAACGCCCGCATCGGATTGAAAATCCACGATTTTTCGTTTTTTTACAAACGGAAATACGATGCGGGCTTGCATTTTCAGAAAAATACAGTATGTTAATTTCGTTAATATGAAATCATGTGCGACTAGCTCAGTTTGGTTAGAGCGCTACCTTGACACGGTAGAGGTCGGCGATTCGAGTTCGCCGTCGCACACCAATTATACACCTCCGTCATAGATTTTTATGAATTTGACGGAGGTTTTTTGTTGCAAATAGTTGCACCTAAAGGAATGACCACAATGAAGAAAACCCTGCTGATGATTGGCATCGTATTCGGCTGTTGTTGCATGGCCGCCCTGCCTCCGCTGTTTGAGAACCATGCAAGTTCATGGAAAATAATAGTTTCTGAAAAAGCCACTGTACCAGAGAAATACGCGGCGGAGGAATTGCAGACATATCTGAAAAAAATCTCAGAGACGGAACTGCCAATAGAATCAGCGGTAACGGAGAACGAAGCGGCAATCATCATCGGCACGCAAGAGACAGTTCCCGAACTCGCGTCTTTCGGCATTAAGCAAGACGTCAAGGAACAAATGCTCATCCGTCTGGACGGCAACCGCCTTTATCTCGGCGGAAACATGCCACGTGCCGTGTTGTACGCAGTTTACGCGTTTCTGCGCGACGAACTCGGCTGCCGTTGGTTCTGGCCTGGAGATGACGGCGAATTCATCGTCAAACGTGACTCTTTCTCCATACCGCCATTGAACAAGACCATTGTGCCGCCTTTTCAATATCGCGAAATGACGCCTTGTGGAATGCATTATCACGTTCCCACGGAAATGTGGTTTGCCCGCAACCTTTTGAACCGAGGTTCGCGGACGGTCGCGATTCGAGACAAGCAGGGGCTTGTCCGCGCGGGCGGCGGTCATCGCGTCAGCATCAGCAAAAAAGAGTTCGAGGCACATCCAGACTACTTCTCCCTGCTTAGCGGGAAACGCGATCCATCAGGCAACGCGGGCTGCTGGTCGAATCCTGGCTTCACGGATTATGTGGTGAAGAACATTGTGAAATACGCCCGCGACAATCAACTTGAGCATCTGAATGTCTTTCCCGCCGACATCACACAGAGATGCGAATGCGCCGAATGCCGCGCAAATCCCGACGCGTCCAGCCGCTGGTACAATTACTACTCGCATCTCATCGACAAGATCCGCGAGGAACTTCCAGACATGACGTTTGGCGGCATCGCCTATCAGGAATACAGGGCCGTCCCCAAGGGAAATGTCGAAAAACTCCAGTACGTCCAACACTGCCAGTACAGCCGCTGCTATGTCCATAAGTTCGGCGATCCCTCATGCTCATTGAACGCCAAGACGCTCGCCGAGTTCAACGCATGGTTCGAGAAAGTCCCGATGGGAATCTACGGATATGAATTTGATGCTTTCAGCCCCTGCATGTACCAGCCGTGCTGGAACATGCTCCAAGATGAAATCAAGGTCTTCCGCGACAAGGGCGTTGTCTATGTAAAAACTGAACTGTCAGTGCGTTATCCAAAGAACGCGGCACGTTCAGACATCAACCAACTCCGCCATCGTCTGCCAAATTACATCTATGCGCAACTTCTCATGAATCCAGACGTGGACATGGACGTTTTGATTGACGATTGGTGCTCATACGTCTATGGCGCAGCCGCCAAGCCCATGGGTGAATACCATCGAAAAATGGCCGCTGCATGGGACAACATGAAAATCTGTCTGACTTATTTCGGAGCCAAGCCCGACGGCACATCGCGCTTCCTGCTCAACGACAAACTCATTGCGGAAGCCAAGAAACTGTTCGACACGGCACGAGACATGGTTAAAGATGATAAGCGTGCGCTTGACGAAGTCGAACTCGAAACCGAATTGTTCAAACTCTGGGAAAACTATTATCGCATCGCGAATAGCGACGCCATCGTCGTCACCTTGCCCAAACTTGATGGAGACAATCGCTTTGACGAACTCAGTCCCTTCAAACTCAAGGACAAGGAACGCACGACGACAGACAACCTCGCCAGACTCTATTGGAACGACGACGCACTTCATATCCGCGTTGACATGCCCACTCCCGAAATGACCGCCATTCCTGAAGATAAGGCCATACGCGATGTTTCCCCATGGGGCAAGCGAAGCGTGGAATTGTTCCTCACGGACGGCCAGGTTTCCCCATATTGGCAACTGGCTGCCAATCCCATGGGAGTCATCTATGACGCACAGGGCAACGACAAGAACTGGAATCCCGACTGGATAGCGTCATCCGTGCTTCAAGACGGCATCTGGAAACTCACCATGAAAATACCATTTGCATCCTTGAACAAGCCTCCAAAGGCACAGGACTGCTGGATGCTCGTCATTGACGCCAACAGCCCCAATGGAGCCGCAGGACTACCCTACCCCGTCTATCATGATATGCCATCAGGGGTCCAGTTGTATTTTTCCGCAAACAGCAATCCAGACAAGACGCTGGCATGGATCAGCAGACCAAGAAAAGAGGGATCGTGGTTCAACACGCACAAAAGCATCCTCTTCAGCCGTGGCTGGCAATGCCGCCATGCAGATGGCGCCGATGAGGCCATGACGCTTGATCTGGATGGCTGCAAACTCATTGTCATTGAAAACTACCAGAACCGTTTTTCGCAGGAATTCTTCGACAACAAACTCGTTCCCGCAGTCAAGAACGGTGCTGTTGTCATGTTCCTTTGCTATTTTTGGGTTGAAAAACTGCATGAGCAGTTCAGGGATGAACTCTTCCGCATGAAATTCGTTGAGAAGGCCCATCCCACCCGCCGAAATGTCGGCATCTATGGAAACAGTTTCGGGACAACGCCCAACAAACTCAAAGGGACTCTCCATACAACGCCGTCGGGGTATTTTTCACCTGCCCATCCCGAAGCCTGGGAGAGGCTTCTGACTCAATACGACCCCGACAGCAAAGAACAGCCGTATATGCTTGCAAGACCACTCGGCAAGGGCATGGTCGTTCTGATGGGCAGCATCTATCAGGACCTCCATCTTCTAGACAACGTCCTTGAATACAACAAGGCTATCACGCGTTGACCGTTTGCCTTTTCCCCCAAAAAAACGAATGATGACTGACGAATTGACTATCACACATGAACTCATCGCGGACACACCCGCGATGCGCCGCTACCGCTATGCAGTCCAGAATTCGGCTGGAACAGAAATGTCCCATGCCATGGTAACCATCAATCAAGTGATGTATTGCGGTAATTACATCCCCATGCTCCAATTCGGTGGCATCGGCACGCCGCCGCATTATAGACGCATGGGTGCCGTGCGCAGGATATTCAACGAAGTCTTTTCACATCTGGATTCATTTGGCTGCTACGCAAGCATGCTCCATCCATTTGAATCGGACTATTATCGGAGATTCGGCTATGAACGCGTTGCAACGACCGTCATCTGCGAATTTCCAATCGCCAATCTGGATTTCCTACCGCGTTATTCTCGCCTTACACCATACGATGACTCCCGTTTGGACGATTTTCTCCACGTCTATGATGGCTTCATGAGGCATCGCAACCTGTCCTTCAGACGATTCGCCGCCCCCGCCTGCGACCCATCCGACAAGAAAATGCTCTACCTTGACTATGCCGATGACGGCACGCCAGAAGGCTATATCCTCATTCAGCCTGAAAAACATTATGACGGCATTAACAAAATGGTCAGCGACAATCTACATGTCCTTGAATTCGCCTATTTGACAAAATCATCCATGCTCAGGCTACTGTCTTTCCTTCGAATGTTCGACGGCGAACTTGAGTCTGTCCGCTTTCATGACATCGGATTCGCCCCCGAACTGGAACATGTCTTCCGCCATACCATGAACACACGATATGAAATGTACTCTGACATTGCGGCACGCGTCCTGGACACGGCGGCGATGCTGAAGGCAAACGCCTATCCACACACGCCAGGACATTTCACTCTTGCCGTAGAGGACCCACTGCCTTCTGTCGCAGGCGTCTTCCACGTGGAATATGGTGGTGGAAAAGCGGAAGTCCAGCGTCTGGATGCAGGTTCGCACGCTGATTTGACCGTAACCTCACCGCCGCTGTCACGATTGATATTCGGCTATGACTCGTATGACGGCTATTCTCTGTCCTATCTGGATGGAGTCACGGTTTCTGGCGAGGTTGAGGACTTCCTCCGCGCCTTCCCAAAACGTCGAAATGGCAATTTCAATCATTTCTAGCATCATTTCTCTCGCAAGATAATTGGCGAATAC